>JBBRJL010000244.1:0-5122 GCA_038219375.1 Chitinophagales bacterium
CAGTTGTAGATGATTGATAAACCTTTGTTTCACATCTGGATTTTTGATCAATGCATTTGAGTAGGCATAGGTATAATATATCATCTTGCGTATCGTTCCGTATCGACTTGTAATGAAATGTTGCTCTGCCATTTGACTTTACTTAATGATTGTTAGGCCTTTTTCAGGTGCTATCAATGTTAGTTGTAATAAAATTTGAAGCAGTAAAGTAGGACATATTTTGGATTATGCCAAAAAATAATAAACTATTTCAGATTCTTTTTTTTCAATGCAAAGATCTTGCACTCGCAAGGCTATATTGGGCTCGATATTATTTTTTAAAAACTTTGTAAAGTTAAAAACCAAATTTATGAAAACACTTTTTATTTTATTATTCACGCTAAGTAGTTTTTCCTTTTGCGCTCAGGTCACTTATACCAAAGATTACCTTGGCAATACCATCGCCAAAGATCAATATGGCAATGTCGTCGCTAAGGGAAGTACGGACTATCTCGGCAATTTTGTATGGAAAGATCAGTATGGCAATGTCATCAGTAAGGAATCAAAAAACTATCTGGGAGAAACCGAGTCCAAAGACCAATACGGCAATATCCAGAATAAGACGAGCACAAATTATCTAGGGCAACAAGTACAAAAGGACGCCTATGGTAATACAGAGTACACCTACGAAAAAGATTACCTCGGTAATACTGTGGTCAAAGACAAATATGGTAACAAAGTAGGTATTTACAAAAAAGATTATTTGGGCAATTTGGTCTATTATCCTAATTAATAAATCTATTCAAAAATTAAATATTCAAACATGATAATTAATAATATTAAGGCAAGTGCTATCGTATTAGTACTAATGGTCTGGGTATCGACTGGATGTTCTGATAGTACTTGCAAGGATCCTCTTGCGCTCAATCTCAATGTAGATGACGACTGCAAGTATAGCAAAGCGGCATTTTATGCTACTTCATCAAGGTATTATGATCCCAATTTTAATCTCTATGATGTCACAAAAGTAGAACTGCTCATCAATGGTAAATCTCAGGGAGTGATAACTAAATTTGGTGCACCCAACAATTGCAGTACTCCAGGTGTAGTCAACTTTCAATTTGTAAACGGAGAGACAGTAGATTGGGCAGCCATAGTCTCACTCACCAACGGTAGTTCCGTAACTTATACTGGTACAGCAGATCCGTCACCTTCCAATCCATGTATCACGGTCCGGGTAGATTGACCATTCCATATTCATAATAGTGCAAGAGCTGACATTTCGATTACAAGCCAATGGGTCTATCAAAAAAAAAGGTCATGTATATATTCACTGGTACGCGAGATGCATGAGGCGACATTTTTCGGATAGGATATCTACCACTTCTGGTGGATGTATAACTAAGAGATCGGCCCCAAAGCCTAATAATTTATGTATGATTTCGTAGTTGATAAAAACTTCTAGTGAAAAAGTAACTCGCAAAGCATTAGCGACTTCAAGTTTCTGGGAGTGGTGTATCGGTTTAGAGATCATATATTTGCTTAAGATATCGGTCGTTTCAAAAGTTATTTTCACGGGAGAAGTACCTATAGGTTTTGTCACACCATATAGTTTGCCAAACCAATCATCATAGCTGAAATCTGCAGGTATGAAGTAAGGTCTCAAAGATGAGCTGATAGCCGATATGCGATCCAATCCAAGATTGATAATAGTGCCTAGTTCGTGATCATAACCATATAGATACCACCTGTTATTATATTCTTTGATAAAAATGGGTGAGACAAAACGCTCACATTCTGGCTGATCAAAGGGGATGTACAGTATGCGCACTGTAGTCTTTTTTTTAATACAATCATATACAGTATCAAGCCATTTTTGGCCGATTTCGTTGAGGCTGTGTTCTAGAAAAATAATAGGTGCCTGAAGATGGCTATTATCTAGTCGGAGTGTATCTTCAAGTATGGTGAGCGCTTGGTATATGTTGAGGAATTTTTCGTTTTTGGTCAATTGTTTTAAGAGTAGGAAAGCATCTACGAGTTTGTCTGCGTGCAATTTAGAGATAGGAGCACGATATATGCTGAAGCTTCTGTCACTGTAATAATAGCCTATTTCTTTTTTGTATTCAATAGGTGCTTCGTATCCGAGCTGACCAGATCGCATTCTAGCTATGTCATAGTTTATGGTACGTTGAGATGGTAGGGTAGCGGTACCCGACGACTCCTCGTGCGCAATGGCGCATGCTTCGGCAAGGTCTTTCCAATAGTTGATCATATGGTGACGCAATCGTTGGTCTATGACTTGATATCTTAGCTGGGCATTAATATTGCTCATGGGTTGACTAGGGTTTAAGATTTTGGATAAAGTGAAACTTAATTCTTTTAATTTATAAAAAGTGACAAAAATAATATTTACAATGCAAAAACCTTGCATTGGGACACATATATTACCCACCAAACCATTATATATCTACGCATGCAAATATTTATAAATACTTACGGTACTTCAGTCAAAATCATGGATGGTCTACTTTCTATCAAACATGAGGACAAGATCAATAAAGTACCCATAGGTAAGGTAAAGACGATCTATCTCACACGTAGTATCTATCTGAGTACCGATGTGATATATACCTGTCTAGAGCAAGGCATAGACCTGATGATCACAGAGCGCAGTGGGAGACCCATAGGTAGGCTGTGGAATAATAGATTTGGTTCTATATCGACCATACGCAAGTTGCAACTCGACTATGCCAAGAGCCATCTTGTCACTATGTGGGTAATCAATCAACTCTCTGAGAAAATCGAAAACCAAATAGAGTTGCTTTTCTGCTTGCTGACGGTAGCAGAGCCACACGAAAAGCATATATCCGATACGGTAAGTAAGTTGAGAGCACTTAAGGAGAAACTAGCTGCATCAGCTGATGACTCCCTGACAGAGGCAGCCCCGAGATTGAGAGCACTCGAGGGGCAAGCTGCAAAACTCTATTTCGGTTGTATCAATGCACACCTACCTTTCCGATTTCAGTTTGCGGGCAGGAGTCGACATCCAGCACTCGATATGGTCAATGCGATGCTCAATTATGTATATGGTATCCTATATGGCCATATAGAGTCTGCACTTATCAAAGCAGGTCTAGACCCATTCATAGGGCTATTCCACAGAGACGACTATAATAAACCCGTATTGACGTATGATGTCATAGAGCCATTCAGACCATGGGCAGACTGGACTGTATTCCATCTATGTCTCAATGAAGTATTGGAGGATAGTCACTTTGAGGTCGAAAAAGGTGGATATTGGCTGCAAGGAGATGCCAAGCGATTTCTTATACAACATTTTACTGATTTTTTTGAAGAAGTCATTGATTACAAAGGCAAAAGATTCAGCAGGATGACACATCTAGAGAAGGCAGCCACAGAACTCGCTAGCACTATTCAGAAACAAGATAATGGACTGAAACTCCCAAGTGAAATAGCAGATCCATCTTAAATACAACAAAAACCGGCCTTATGCCCACAGATTTCACCATGTTAATGTCATATGGTAAAGACTGCAAGAAGTCAAATGTACCATTACAACAAATCAGTCTTGTAGATTTGTACACGATGATAAAGGAAAGTGATTTAGATCTCAGAGATTTCACGCGTAATCTCCGCTCGGTACTCAGATATAGTAAAGAGCGGTATAGAGCGATGAAGACAGGATTGCCATTTTTTTCGTGTTCATTCTTTGAGCCACCATTTAGAGGCATCCATAATTTTCAATATGCATCAGGGCTCATCATCGATATAGACAGCGACGCGCCTCTAGACCAAGCACTAATATCGAGGCTGAGAGCTGATCTCCGCATTGTGGTGGGATATATATCTCCTAGTTACATGGGTATCAAATTACTATTCCTTTTTGACCAGCCGATCATGGATGCAAATCAGTACACTGCTGTGTACAAATATTTCAGTCATGAATTTGCAACTACCTATCACCTTGATGACAAAATAGATACCAAAAACTGTGATGTGAGCCGCATCAGCTTCATATGTCATGATGAAAATGCCTGGTACAATCCAGACGCTATACACGTAGATTGGCAGGGGATAGTCACTCCGACTTTGGATACATTTTTGCCAGCAGTTGCGAGGCCAGCACATAAAGACGATTTGCCACCATCTATTTACAAACAGATATTACAAAAACTTGATACCAGACCCAAAATCGCAAAGGCAAACACACCGCTGCACAAAGATATAGAAGAAGTCCTGCCAGAAATCAAAAAGGAGCTGCAAGGATATGATATCTTTATAAAGGAAGTAGAGTCTATACAGTATGGTGCTAAGTTAAAGATATATCGAGACAAAGATCACGGCGAACTCAATATATATACAGGAAAACAAGGATACAAAGCACTCTCATCACCACGCAAAGGTACCAATCCAGAACTCAATGAAGTAGCAAGACATATTATAGAAGGAGTGCTAGTAAAACACTAATGTCTCCCAAGCCGAATGTCCCCTAAGCTTCTAGCTTAGGGCCTAAAATGCACCCAACCTTAACATCAACCTAACCATATGTACCCGAGTTTCAGAATATCAGAAGAATACCTAGAGGCAGAAGAGCAGAACGGTGCCATATCCACTATGCCGATAGATCAAAAAATCCATGTCATCATGGAGTGGATGTCCAAAAGAAGTAGAATAAAATCAAATGTTATGTTATACCTAATCATGTACGATATTGAGAACAACAAAATACGTACCCATATAGCGAAGTATCTCACCAAAAAAGGCTGCCTCCGTATCCAGAAATCCGTGTACCTTGCCAAGAGCAGTATCAGTGTGATGAAAGATATCAGCAAGACGCTCAAGGAGATCAATGAGGTGTACCAAAATCAAGATAGTATATTTGTATTGCCTGTGCCGGAAGAAAAATTTAGCAACATCACGGTCATCGGACAGAATATAGAGTTTGAAATTGTGACCAAACCAAAAAATGTTTTGTTTTTCTAAAAATAAGTTATAAATTTGCGCTATGCGAGTAATTTTGGAGTCATTAAAGTATTTTAAAAAAGTTAGTTGTTTGACAATCAATGACCTATCAAGAAGCGCTATCAGAACCAGTAGTCCAGTTAAGAAGGATTAAGACTAA
>JBBRJL010000245.1:0-5118 GCA_038219375.1 Chitinophagales bacterium
CCACATATTTCATTATAGTCTCTCCTCAGTGTAAGGTCGTAAAGATTATTCAAATCAGAAAATATACTCACTTGACTAAACTTACTGACCCCTGTAATGAATACTAGTTTGAGATATGGGTCTGCATCTTTGAGTATCGAATAAAACGTCTTCATCACACCGCAATTTTCATGAGCTTTGTGAATATTATCTTTATCAAGATAGTCAATGATGGGCTTGTCATATTCGTCGATTAAAATAACAACTTGCCTATTAAATTTTGTATTTAACGCATGGATAAGTTCTTTAAACTTTTGTGAAATAGTCTTGCCTGACAATGACAAACCATTTTGAAATGCAATTTCATCCAAAGTCTTATGAATTGCTTTTTCCAATCCAGATTCTCTATATCCAATATTTGAAAATGATATCCTGATCAATGGGTATTCATCAAAAGCCCATTTATCATAGATATACAGTCCTTCAAATAGTTCTTTTTGCCCTTTAAATACACATTCCAAAGTACTTATCAGTAATGACTTGCCGAACCTCCGTGGGCGACTTAAAAAATAGTACTTGGCATTAGAAAGTAAATTATGGATGTGCTGCGTCTTGTCTACATATACATATCCATTTCTTCGAATCCCTTCGAAATCTTGAAGACCTATTGGATATTTTTGTAATGCCATGTGGCAAAGATAGGAATTTTTCAGATGATTTATTAAATTTCACAGATACCAAACAAGAGATTTAATCAAAAAACAATTATCATAAGTATTCGTTAGAAAAGAGTTTTTATGTTGATTATACTACAGAATACCAAAAAACTAACTTGTGCACTTTATTTAGATAATTAAGTTTGTAATCCTTGATTTTCACGCCAAGCTAACCACCAAAACCAAGCTGCAAAAAATCCATATACGAATATGGGTAGTTGCCCTTCAAGATGTGTCTCATAAGTAAAACTGAAAATTGCTGGCACAAAAAACGCCATAAACCATACATTTTTTCTTAAATAATCTACCGTAAAAGGAACAAACATATGACATAAAAATACTAAAAGCGCTAAAATACCACCAGACGCCCAATAAATAATGATCTCACTACTAGGTAAAAAGTAACTTGAAGGTGATAATTCAGGCAAGTTTTTTTGGTACCAAACTACCGTTTCTTCATGAAGACTACTAAAGCCCACACCTATGGTAGGGTTTGAGACAATAATATCCTTTCCAGCTTTCAAAGAGTAATATCTGACAGCATCGCTAAGTCCATCTTTAAACTCACCTTTGCTATAATGACCAAAATCATATTTTATATAATTTACTCTTTGGGCAAAGGTGGGCAGGATTTTGTAGGCAATTATAGGCAATATAAAAATGAACGCTATAAAAAAAAAATAAAACCAATTCTTTGTTTTGACGAATGTATAGATTAAAATAATAATTCCAGATAAATATAATGTAATTAAGCCTGTCTTAGATCCAAGCATATGTAAAAAGGTAACTTGAATAACAATATAAACAACTAACAAAAATTTGATATACTCAGATGATGTTGATTTGTATTGATATAATGCTAACAAACAAGATATTACAACGACCCAACTTACCCTAATATGATCACCGAATGATAAAACGGACATCACTTTGGAAACATTATATTGAGCGTTGATATTTTCATAATCAAAAAAATAATTTTGGAGACTATACATTGTTGAGATCGTCATAATCCCAATTATAAAATAATGAATAGCACCCAATATCTTTGTATTGGGATTTAAAACAAAAACAAAAGCTGGAAAAAGAATAAGTAAGCACTTCATCACACCTCGTTGTTGCAAAAATCCAGTACCCTCATAGATAATATCGCTTGCAAGTGGGATCAATGCCAAACCGATAAAAGTGTACATCCACCTATCTCTAAACAGCCAACCTATCTGTCTAATATGAATGATGGCATATACGCCAATGAGCAAAAAACCAATATTAGAAATAACCCTAGAAAACAAAAAACCGAAAAAAAGCAATATGATTCCTAAAATTGGTAATGCTAAGTGCCATGAATTTGTCTTTTCTCCTGATATTGTTGAATTCAAATTATAAGTATTGACTTTAAATATTACAAACGAGATGCAAAAGTAATATAACGAAACTTACCATCAAAATTGTCTTATTAGGTATTATTTTAGTTATGCAGCTTCCAATAAAAAAAATCTTCACTTTCAGGATGATTTTATACCTTTACATCGTTTTTTAGAAAAACCCATATCATATGTCAGCAGATATTTTTGCTAAAGTCAATCAAATACTAGACAATATCAAATCTGTAAGTATAGAAAATGCCTCAGAGCTAGAGGCATTTAGAATACAATACACAGGATCAAAAAATGAATTAAAAGCACTTTTTGGTGAAATAAAAAATATAGAAAACGATAGAAAAAAAGAATTTGGTCAGTTGCTCAATGATGTAAAACAAGCCGCTGAGGAAAAATATGAAACATTCAGAGCAGCATTGGAAACATCCGTAGGCAAACAATCAGGAACAGACCTTGACCTGAGTGCCCCATCTGAAGCTATCCCATCAGGCTCGCGTCACCCAGTTTCGATCGTACTTAATAGAATAATTCAAATTTTTGAAAGAATAGGATTTACGATTGCAGAAGAACGCGAGATAGAAAACGATTGGTACAATTTCACTGCTATGAATACGCCTGAAGATCATCCGGCTCGTGATATGCAGGATACTTTTTATCTTAAAGATTCTACTACAGAATTGCTTCGTACGCACACATCATCTGTGCAAGCAAGGATTATGACCACTCAAAAACCGCCGATCAGAATCATTGCGCCAGGTAGAGTATACAGAAATGAGACCATTTCGTCTAGATCTCACTGTCAGTTTCATCAAGTAGAAGGACTTTATATTGACAAAAATGTTTCTTTTGCAGATATGAAGCAGACATTGCTTTACTTTGCTAGAGAGATGTATGGTCCTGATACCAATATTAGATTGAGACCTAGCTTTTTCCCATTTACGGAACCGAGTGCCGAAATGGATGTATACTGGGGACTAAAAAATGAAGATGATTACCGGATAACCAAAGGTACAGGTTGGCTAGAAATACTTGGTTGTGGGATGGTTGACCCAAATGTACTCATCAATTGTGGTATTGACCCTAATGAATACAGCGGATTTGCCTTTGGTATGGGCATTGAGCGACAAGCAATGCTTCAATTTAACATTACCGACATCAGACAGCTTTTTGAGAATGATACACGATTTCTGAAGCAATTCAGCGGCGTGATCTGATGGATGTCACAAGGCTGAACGCTATTTTAGCCACTGTTTTTAGGGGCTATCTTCTGGAGTACCAGCGGACTTTTCATCAAATTGATACCCAAGATGTATTCACTATCTTGTTTTATCGTGGTTTTTATGCTACAGTAATATTTCTGATGTTATTCAGACGAACTTTATTCCGATTTAATAAACTCTCACTCATAAGTGTATTGTTTTATGCACCCTTGGTGATTTCATTTGTTACTGCCACAAAACCTTACTACTGTACCATTGCTATCTTCCTTCAGTACACCGCACCTGTATTTGTGATGATTTTTGAGCCATATTTCGCCCGCACTAAGCTCAAACCTATCCATTTATTTACAGTAAGTATCACTATGATCGGTTTATGTCTATTTTTGGTAGACCAGTTTTCCAGACCTGAGAGTTGGCTTGGTACTTGTATAGCTTTGGCAAGCGGACTTTTTTTGGCAGGACTATTAATAACGCAAAAACTAAACAAACCATCATACATTCCCGGTACTGTATTTTAGGGAAATATCTTAGTCTGTATCCTTACAATTCCTTGGTTTATCTTGAGTCCATTACCTAGTTTTGAAGAGAATAATTACTTGATGTTGTTGAGATTTGCCCAAATTGGACTCGGATATGCATTCTTTATGTATGGTCAGAAATATCTTGTTGCTATCGAAAGTTCATTGATTGCCATGATGGAGCCCATCCTCAATCCATTGTGGGTTTATACAAGTTATGGTGGGCAACCTAAGATGTGGGCCTTGGCAGGAGGTATAGTTAGAATTACAGCATTAAAATTCCGATTCTATTGGGTGGAGGTGAGAGAAAAACAGATTTACCCGACATAAAATTCGTCATACACTACTTTTTCTACTTCTTTTCTGAATGCATTAGGACTTTTGCCTGTTTTGGCTTTAAAAAGTTTGTTGAAATGTGAAAAGTTGTTAAATCCACTATCAAAACATACCTCAGCAATAGAAAGTTGCTCTTCTGTAAGCAACTTACACGCATGTACTATCCTAAATTCGTTTACAAACGCCGTAAATGTTTTGCCCGTTACTTTCTTAAAATACCTGCAAAAAGAAGGTACGGTCATATTGACATGTGTTGATATTTCTTCAAGTTGTATAGGTTCAGTAAAATTTTTACGCACGTACTTATAAACAGCATCTATCCTATTGGTATCTTGATTCTGGACTACAAGGGCGATACCGGATGCATTCAGAATGTTATACTCCTTGGAAGTAGCCAGGATTTGTAGGATTTTTAGGAACTCTGTAAGTTTTTCAAATTGGTCCATATAGAACAAACTCATTAGCCTTGCCCCGACTTCATCTTTAGTATTTCCATAAAAAGACAAACCCGACTTGGCCCTTTCAAAAAGCTGCACAATCATTTGCATCTCAGGTAACTCTAAGAATCTATTTCCCAAAAAATCTTCTTTCATCTGTACCACTACCTCTGAATTACTACCTGAAAGCCGATCAGTAAAACCATAATGTGGTAGATTGGGACCAAGTAAGATCAAGTCGCCACCATTATAATAAGATATATGATTGCCTATGTGACGCTTGCCACTGCCGTGTTTTACATAAACGATCTCTAGTTCTGGATGAAAATGCCAAAATGGTACTTGATTTGGGTTAGTATCTTCAAATTTTCTCAATGCAAAAGAATGACCAAAATCTGGTTCTATTTTTTCAAGTGCTGGTGTAAGTTGATTTGACCTTATCATATTATCTGAATTTCAGACAAAAGTAAGGGTATTTCAGTATTATAAATGGTTTGTATAATTAAATGTATATTAAATTAACTTAAAATTAA
>JBBRJL010000246.1:0-5104 GCA_038219375.1 Chitinophagales bacterium
GTCGTATGTCAACGAGTCAGTTAGTGTTGGCTCTTCTTCCATCAGCACTTGCAAAAGTACCGATCTAGGTTGACTAGCTTGGATGATCATATCACCGGCTTGTATATCAAAAGACTTCAGTGATTTTGATTGATAATGGAAGGCTGTGGATTTACTATTAGTGGTAGCGAAGCCATATTGAGTACCACTTCTGTCAAATAATTCCGTTAGTCTTTGCATCGATGGACTTGACTTTAGTACGTAAGTTTTGTACTTACCATGTGGGTTTTTAGTACTTTCTGAGTAATAATTTTTAAAATTCGAGATGAGTTCGTCCGCATTTTTTGAAGATATTTCTACGGTTGAAAGCGCAACTACAGTATTATGTTCAATTTTTTCCTGAATAGTAAGGGTATCTCCATTTTCCAATTGGATGGTTCTGCCCGATGAGCTATTTCCTGCTTGTTCGTAAGTCATTCCGATTGCGCCGCTATATGTAGGGTAGGTGTCGCCATAACTTGGGTAAAAAAGATCGAACACTTCCCTGGTCCAATAAAGCCATCCATTTTTATCAAAATAGGATGCATGGTTTTTGCCTATTTCTACTTGGAAATCTTTTTGGAAAGACGACATAAATTTATGGTAAGGCTCAGCAGCAGGCGCAAAATAATAATTAGCATTGGCACCCATTTCGTGGAAGTCTGCATGAATGTGGGGCAACCATTGATTGTATACCATGATCCTTTCTTTAGACTCTTTTTGTGTCTGCCAAGCCCAATCTCTATTCATGTCAAACATATAGTGATTGTACCTTCCTGATGGCCAAGGTTCCATACGCTCTCTGTGCGAAAGGGTAGGGTTTTCATTTACGCCCGATACACTTTTTAAATAATGTACATATCTGTCGTACCCATCAGGATTAAGACTTGGGTCGATGATGACGATGGTGTTTTTCAGCCATTCATTAGTACGGACATCTTTTCCTGAGATCAATTGGTATATAAAGTTAGGTACTGTTTCTGTCGTTCCTGCTTCGTTACCATGTACGCCAAAGCTACACCATACAATTGCTTTTTCGTTAATATTTGCTGGTTTTGTGGTGTTAACGCCTGAATTGTAGATGTTTGTTATTCTAATATCTTCAAGGTTTCTGATATTTTCTACACTTGAAACGAATATCAAATTAAGTGGTCTTCCTTGATAAGTTTCACCAAATTTTTTCATCGACACCATATCACTTTTGTCGTCGATGTGTTTGATGTAATCTAAGATTTGGTGGTGGAAGGTATGTTGTTTGCCATAATGACTGAAATATTCTACGGGCGACTGCAAAGCTTGCTGTGCGCTTATTGATAAGCACAAAATCAAGCTTAAAAAGATGTAGGATATACGCAATATCATATCAGAAGATTAGAACCATGTACAATTCGGTTAACAATTGCAAATGTAGTATTTTAGACTTAAGAACTTTGATAATTCAATTATTTTATTTACAATCAGTCATTCTCATCGAACTACAAAACTATGTGTGGATGTACCTAGCTGATCAGTCAATCTCAAATAATACATACCTTTCTTGATGTTTTGTAAATCAATATTAGCATCAGAATAATACACGTTTTTTGAAAGCACTGCACCTTGTACATTGATGAGCTCAATGGTCGTCATGCCATCTATACCCGAAATATGTACAAAGTTTTGTGCTGGATTTGGAGAAATTTTAAAATGATTAGCACTTACGTTATAAGTAGAAGATGTTTTTTGCCAAGGCTGGCCTATTTTGTTTCCCCAGAAATATTCTACCATTTCTGGATTATCGATAAAAGGATTCCTATTGTTTTGCCATGCATACACTACATTATTCCTATTCATCTCAAAGTCATCTACAGAATCATTCCTGTGCCACTCGAGAAGTGTAGCTAAATCACCAAATTTACCTACTTCACCATCAGGAAAACCATTGACTACTTCAAGTCCGTTGTACCTTACATCTAGATACAAAATACCGCGTGCTACATCACCTTTGAATTTACCCAAAGTACCAACGGGGCCATTATATTGGCCATAGAACTGATTGCCACGACTACTGTTTTCAGGACCGTCCACAGCTCTGATCGCATGTGCATCCGAGTTGGCATGTCTCGTAGAGTCTGCATTTGTAGGCCAAAAAACATTAGGTCCATCGATCGTTTCATCAGCTTCATTACTATTAAACCCACCTCTAGATCTTGGCCATGTATGTTCACGATTCCAAGTATTAAAATTGTCTGAAGTCAACTGAAAATCTAGTTTTGCACGACCTTTCTCAAGGTACAAGAGCCATACTTGATTGCTATTTTCAGGATTCTGATCTGCTTTACTTAGGAGTTCAATGAGATCATTGTATGTTTGTGCTCTTACAAGACTCGGATTAGCAATGATATTCTGTAATGCATTGCGAAGATCGGTGTCTGCAAGTCCTACCAAATCATCATAATAATTAGCTGCAAAAGTTCCTTTGACTTTACCATAAGTAGGATTGATAGGTGTTCCATAATCTGCAACTTTGAAATCATTATCTACGATTCTTACTTCTATATTATTGTTGAGTGCTAGATAGCTAGGCGGGAGGGAGATAAGTCTGAGCTTCAAGATCTCATCGCCTTCGTCGAAATTGTCGTCTATGAGAGTGATGGTAGTAGACACTGTATTTGCTCCTTTGGGAATAGTCAGATTGGTATTTCCTGTGTAGTCGGAAGTATTGAAACTGCCATTAGACAGTGCAAATGAAATAGAAAGGTCTTCATCCACCGACTGTTCAGTAGTAAATTTGATATCAAAAATGTCCCCTTCATTATAACTTGTTTTTTCAAACACCGATTGGACTCCAATGAATACAATACCATTCCCATCATTTAGTCTACGTGGCGTAGGTGCTCCTGAAAAATATGTCCCATCAGTATTGCGTTGGATGGAGTTGGAGTTGTTAGCATTTCCCTCATTTATTTGTTGGATGGCAGGATTGAAAGCCTTAAAAATATCGATCATGGCGACAGCATCTGCATCATTGGTGTCATAAAGTAAGACATCAACCAAAGTTCCATCCACAAAAGCAAGTGTTCCTTCTACAAAGTCTTCTGCATTTCCACGATATATAGCAACAGCGTCGGCACCGTTTTGGATGACATTAGCGGGTATGATATATTGTGGGAAGGGTATGACCGCCGAACTTCCTATCAATAAAATACCATTTATATCTGTTGTGTATCCATCCAAATCTAACGCAAGGTAGCTGGTATTTCCGCCATTATCTGACCCATTAAAAAATACAAGAACATATCCGTCCAAAGGAAAATTGGGAGAAGATGAAAGCAACTCAACAAATTCTTTATCGTCGATACTAGGTGTGTCACAGTCGAGTTCGTTGATGACAACAGACTGTGCAACTATTGTACATGATATCCAAAACATGGAGATCAAAAATAAAAATCTTTGCATGGTATATTTAATTAGGATTGCAAAGATAGACCAAAATATCGTCATTGTTTAATGCCAAGATTAAATGATAGTTAAATTGATAAATTCATTTACCTGAACCAAATGGACAGTATTCCAGCACATCTAGCTATTGTCGAACAAAATACGGCACTCTTGCAAGACCAGTTTCTAGAAGATTTTACCTTTGGCATCAAGCAAAATATTTCTTTTATTAAAAACAAAAAGATAGACAATATTAAGAAATTAGAATCAATGGCCCAATCAAGTGTCGCTGATAAACAATATGTGTACGCCAAAAATACTTATCAACTGCTTTATGATTACGCTATCTACTATGAGGATTTTGGTGCAGCAATAAGATATAAGAAGTCTATGGATGACATCGAAAAAGTGTGGCGTGCGCAGAATCAAAAGGGGCAAATATTTGACATACAAACGAAGTTTGAAACACAAAAAAAGGAGCAACGAATAGTCATACAACAAAGTGAAATTTTCCAAAGAAAAAATCAACTGTATTATTTGATAGCCATTATTACACTACTTGGAGCATTTATATTTTTTGCCATCCGAGCTTACCTACAAAAGAAAAAATCTGCTGATACCATCACCGCTCAAAATGCACAACTCGAAGTCCTCAATGCTGCCAACGAAAACCTAGTCTACAGTCTCTCTCACGACATCAAAGAGCCAATGCTTGGCGTACTCATGTTGCTCAAGAGACTCAAGATCAATGACGCTTACCTACAACAAGCATCTGTAAGTCTCGAAAATCAAGTGAATGCTGTAAGCACGATTGTCAATAATCTCCTTCAGCTCAAAGCCACTGCCACTCATCAAGATAAAGACACGATCATCGACTATGCAGCCATCCAAGCGACGCTCGACGCTGTCGTGAAAAGTCTTGACTACAAGATCAATGAAAAGCAAATATCCATCATCAATGAACTAGACAAAACGCCCACACTCACCATCCCATTATCCACCCAAAAACTGTATCTGATCTTACTCAACCTCATCAGTAATGAGGTCAAATATAGTGCTGATGGCCAAAGCATCCATGTATTTGTAGAAGGGAAATTCATCTGTATTAGAGATCATGGCACAGGTATAGATAGCGACACGCTTCGCCAAATCGGCAATACTAATGTAGAATCCGCCAAAGATACGAGTGGTCATAAAGGTAGTGGCCTTGGACTCTTTCTAATCTCCAATATGCTAAAAAATACAGGGGTAAGCATGTCATTTGAGCAAGCTACAGGAGGAGGTACATTGGTAAGGATTGGGTAGGATGGTCGCAGTTTCCATATCTCTTTGTTTTGTACACTTCGCTGCATGCTTGCGAATCTTCGATACCAAAAAGTAATTTGTAAGCACGTAATGCAGCGAAGCGGGATGAAGGGAAGGAACCCGTCTTTGGCGGAGCGGGCTGGGTTCAACAGTGTTTTCACGGCTTGTGCTTCGCACACCACGAAAACTTAGTAGTTATAGTCAGTGCTTCTTGTAATTATAGTTGATTTTTATTAGTAAGTACAAAGTCGTCAAAAGATTTTGGCTCTTGTGCAGTAATAATTTTTACCCATTCAGTTGTCTTTGGCGTCTTTTGAAATCTTGGAAAATAATGCAACATAATCATCACTAAAATTAGCAT
>JBBRJL010000247.1:0-5088 GCA_038219375.1 Chitinophagales bacterium
GGTGGGAATATTTACCAGGTATTATTTTAAAAAGATACAAATATGTGATTTCTACACTGGGTTCGGCTCAGGCTTGACAAATATCAACTTTGTAGGTATTAACGATAGAATAGAAATAGTAGATAAAAAGAAATTAAGCACACCTATCATTAATATTTATGCGGGAACAAATATAAAACTATACAAAAAAATATCCTGTTCTGTAGAATATGGACTTCGATATTTTGAATTCTTAGGTTTAGGATTTCATAAAAAATTATTATTTCAAGTTTCATTTTAAAAATTAAGGATAATTAACGGTTACAAATGAAATACATAATTATTATCTATATACTCTTGGTTTTCAGTGTTATTAGCATTGCACAAGATGGCGAAAAGACTCCAATACATTTTGCTGATAAAGTTATTTTGCATTCATCCTATGGGTATTTCCAATATTCAGGTGACAACGATCTAGACATTAATATAAGATATTGGGATAATCAGGTTTTTTTATCCATCAATAACAATTGGTTACTTGGACTGAATTATAACAAGGTTTGGACTTCAGATTTTTTCAAAAATAAATTGGACTTCTTTCGAGTAGGCCCAATTGCAAAATATCAAGATTATGCTTATGATGGTGATCTAATCTACTATGCAGATATTTCATTAAACTATGGTAATTTCACCATAAACTTACAAGATGAACTAGAAAAAAGAAATCTTTTGTTTGCTGGTGGATGTTTTGGACTAGACTACAGATTGGTATCAAAGCTATTTATTTCGGGTGGTGCGAGATTCTCCCGACAATTAGAAAAAGGAGGTTATGGCTTGGAACTCTTTCCCTTTGCAGGTTTTTCCATAAGGCTTTAATCTCTGCGATAACCTGACACTAAAATATCTTAAATCGCTCAAAACATGTTTTCTCCAGACTTTCTCTGTCGTCAGGATGTGCAATATCGATTAATACTTTGGCTCTTTGTCTCAAGTTTTTACCATAAAGATATGCTGAACCGTATTCTGTGACAATATAGTGTGCATGGGCTCTAGTAGCTACTACACCTGCACCTTGTTTCAAAAATGGAACAATTCTTGGTTCTCCTTTTTTAGTTCTCGATGGTAAAGCAATAATAGGTTTCCCTCCATCACTTAGTGCTGCACCTCTCAAAAAATCCATTTGTCCTCCAACTCCGCTAAACTGAAAAGTACCAATAGAATCCGAACAAATCTGTCCTGTGAGATCCACTTCAATGGCGCTATTGATGGCCACGACCTTCGGGTTTCTGCGTATCACGTGAGGATCATTGACATAGTCGATGTCCAAAAACGTGAATGCAGGATTGTCGTCTATATAATCATATAGTTTTCTAGTACCTAAGGCAAAACCTGTAACAATTTTATTAGGATGGATAGCTTTATACTTATTCGTTACTATATCTTTGTCAAATAAATCTATGATGCCATCTGACAACATTTCGGTATGAACTCCTAGGTCTTTATGGTTACCCAAACATCTCAACACAGCATCCGGAATAGCACCAATCCCCATCTGTAGGGTACTTCGATCTTCTATCAAGCTTGCTACATGCACTCCTATTTTGATTTCGACATCTCCTACCCTACCTCCGAATGACACTTCATGTAGTGGCTCTTCGCAATAGACTATGGCACTAAATCGTTTGGTATGTATCAATCCGTCTCCATGTGTACGTGGTACATTTGGGTTGACCTGAGCAATTACTTTTTTGGCAGTATTGACAGCTGACCTTGCCACATCTACGGAAACGCCCATAGAGCAATATCCGTGTTTGTCAGGTGGAGATACTTGTACAATAGCAACATCAAGGGGCAGGACATTTCTTTTGAATAATTCAGGAATCTCGCTCAAGAAAACTGGTACGTAATCAGCTCTTCCTTCAGCTACACCCTTTCGTATTGGTTCGGAAACGAAAAGCGCATTGATATTGAATGACTGATCCATACCTGGCTGATCTACAAATAATTCCCCAAGCACACTGATAAAAACCAATTCTACATCTCGAAATCTATCTGCTTGTAGCGATAAATGACGGAGCATATTGGTAGGTGTCTGTGCACTACCGTGTATAAATACTCTATCGCCGCTTTTGATAATCTGAAGTGCTTCTTCAGCTGATGTATAATTAATGGGTAATCTCATAACAAAAATTATATGGTTGAATCTAAACGCAAAGAACGTAACAAATGGGTACTTAATTTGATGACAATTATCATGAACTTACCTAATCAATATCATTAATTGCAAAGCTACTTGGATTCCCATCTTTTCTTTCTGCTCACATTCTTAAAATCCAACCAAGGTAAAAGAGCTTTTATAAAAATTCATATCAAAAATGGGGCTAATATTAATGAAAAATTGGCATTTTTGGGCTATTCGGCATCACCTTTAAATAAATCATAAACACCCATGCCCAATCTAAAAAAATCTGGCAAAATATTCTCAGGGACCAAAGATGATTGCGCATAAAATATTAGATAATAATTGGCAGCTTCGATGGTCCAGCCGCTGGTCTTACTAAAAAATTTTAGTATTTTATCATCAAAGGTATGTCTAATGAAATCTTCATGTTCGCCACTGAGATGGTATTTATCTGAAAAAGCAGGGTAAGTTTCAAAGTCTATATCTTCCCAACCAAAATATGCCGCAATCTTGTTTCCGATAGATTCTGGCTTCATACGAAACTCTGGAAGCCGAAGACTTTTAGAATTAACAAAAAAAACGGTTTGGTCAAAACTATGGGATGATTTACCTGTGCTAATGGTGTATTTAAAGTCAAACAAATGGACTTCTTCTTCCATTGTGCTTAGTTTCATTTGGCTCAGATTCCTGATTTTGCCTCGTTTACCTTTGAATAATTCAAAATATTTCAATAATGATTTTACGCCAAAACTATCTTCACCTAGATATTGCATATTATTGGCAGCGCATAAATACTGATACTTGGCTTGTCGTGTTACTTCCTTTTTATTACCGAACATAGGTTTAACTGATTGAATTACGGCACAATTTATATAATCTTAGCTGACCAAAGAATATTATTTTGATTAGAATTATTCTAAATAATAAAAAGTCAAAAACAGATAGGAAAATTTCTTATTAGTATATGTAGTTTTGCAGCATACAAACAAAATAGACCAAATGAAGTGGATAATTACTTTTTTTAGTTCCAGTATTGGTAAAAAACTATTAATGAGCCTTACAGGACTTTTCCTGATATTGTTTCTTGTCGTACATCTCATAGGCAACCTTCAGCTCCTAAAAGACGATGGTGGAGAAGCCTTCAATACCTACGCATACTTTATGACGCATAATCCTTTGATCAAAATCGTGGCTTATGGCAATTACTTTTTTATCATTCTTCATGCTATTGTAGGTATTTCGTTAGCACTTTACAATAAGTCGGCCAAAGGACAAAAATATGCCGTTTCCAACACTAACAAGACCACTTGGGCATCACATAACATGGCTTTGTTAGGTACTCTTATACTTGCCTTAATCTTTATACACATGGGAGATTTTTGGTATAAAATGAAGTTTACAGACGAGTTAGGGATGAAAAGTTATGAAGGATTTCCTGAGGTGAGAGATTTGTATAGTCGAGTTTCTACAGCTTTCAGCCAATGGTGGATTGTAGCTGCATATCTTGTGGGTATGTCCGTACTTTCATTTCACTTATGGCATGGATTTCAGAGTGCTTTTCAGACTTTGGGCATCAATCATAAAAAATACACACCGCTTATTAAGAATGTAGGTAAAGCTTATGCTGTATTGATTCCAATAGGATTTGCTATTATTCCAATATGGCATTTTTTTATTAAATCGATGTAATCGTACTTAACGTAAAAAATCCTTTTTAAATTAAATTGTTGGGTTTCAAAAACAAATAAAATGAGTTTAAATTCAAAAATACCTGGAGGACCTTTAGCAGAAAAGTGGACAAAGTATAAATCCACTATGCCGATAGTTGCTCCCAATAATAAGAGAAAAATTGAAGTAATAGTAGTTGGTACAGGCTTGGCAGGAGCGGCTGCAGCTTCATCACTTGGAGAGCTCGGGTACGCAGTCAAATGTTTTACCTTCCACGATAGCCCTAGAAGAGCCCATAGTATCGCCGCTCAAGGTGGTATCAATGCTGCAAAAAACTACGCCAATGATGGTGATAGTGTCTACCGATTATTTTATGATACGATCAAAGGTGGTGACTATCGAGCCCGAGAATCCAATGTATATCGACTTGCAGAATGCAGTGTAGATATCATAGATCAGTGTGTAGCCCAAGGTGTACCTTTCGCCCGTGAATATGGTGGATTGCTAGAAAACAGGTCATTTGGTGGCGTCCAAGTATCTCGTACCTTCTACGCTAGAGGACAAACTGGTCAACAATTACTGATCGGCGCATATCAATCTCTTTCTCGTCAGATAGCACTCGGTACAGTCACCATGTATAATAGGCACGAAATGCTCGAACTTGTAAAAGTGGATGGTAAAGCTCGTGGGATAATCGCTAGAAATCTATTGACAGGTGAACTCGAAAGACACGCAGCTCATGCAGTAGTGATAGCTACAGGTGGATATGGTAATGTTTTTTATCTTTCGACCAATGCTATGACTTGTAATGTAACAGCTGCATGGAAGTCTGTAAAGAAAGGTGCACTCATGGCTAATCCTTGTTTTACACAGATCCATCCGACATGCATACCTGTATCAGGAGAATATCAATCCAAACTTACACTGATGTCAGAGTCACTCCGTAATGACGGTCGTGTGTGGGTACCAAAGAAAAAAGAAGATTCGCAGGCCATTCAACAAGGAAAGCTGAAAGGTGTCACTATAAAAGAAGAAGACAGAGATTACTTCCTAGAAAGAAGATATCCTGCTTTCGGTAACCTTGTACCTAGAGATGTTGCTTCTAGAGCTGCTAAAGTGGAATGCGACAAAGGTCATGGTGTGAGTCCTACGGGATTGGCAGTATTTCTTGATTTTTCCGAGTCGTTTGAGCGATATGGAAAAACAGAAGTCAGTAAACAGGGCTTGACTAACTTGACGCATGAACAGATAGTAGATCT
>JBBRJL010000248.1:0-5087 GCA_038219375.1 Chitinophagales bacterium
AGAAAATGAGTCGCCAAAACCTATAGAACAAACAGAATCAAAGGGTTCGGCTTTTAAACTTGATAATGTTGTCAAAAACTACCTTATTAAATTCAATAAGAAAAAATTAAAACTAGAAAAAGGTACAAAGTTTGATAAAAATACAGTAGTAAAACTTGATATTAACAAGCCATATCAAGAAATATTGCAAGATTTAAAAAATCAAGGATATATTAACTTCAAACCGGGCGATTGTCCTGACTGTTTTATTATCACATCTCCAGCTAAGAAGGAATAAAGACTAAAATCTTAATAAGTAACTGTACACTTTAAGTGATTTATCCATACCTTTACATCATTTACTATTAAGTATATGATATCAAATACAATTTATCAACAATTTCTCGACGCTAAAAATAACGGCGAAAAAAAGTTTGTGGTCCTCATAGACCCGGATAAAGTTCGATTAAGTAAAATTCAGAAAGTATTAGAACTATCTCTAGAAGCAGGTGTAGACTATTTTTTTATAGGGGGTAGTTTAGTTGTGAATGACATGCTAGACTACGTGCTTAAGTCCATGAAAGAAATGTGTCATATACCAATGATTCTTTTCCCTGGTAATTCATTCCAGCTTAGTTATAAAGCTGACGGTCTTCTGTTTCTATCTCTTATTTCAGGGAGAAATGCTGATCTTTTGATAGGAAAACACGTCATTACAGCACCATTTCTCAAAATGAGTCCATTAGAAATAATATCTACAGGATACATGCTAATAGACGGTGGTATTATGACAAGTGTTCAATATATGAGTAATACTAGCCCAATTCCAGCCAATAAAGATGACATTGCTCTATGTACCGCAATGGCAGGTGAATTGCTGGGACTCAAACAGATATACATGGACGCAGGAAGTGGCGCTAAATACCCTATTTCTGAGTCTATGATTAATACAGTGAGTAGCGCAATTAATATTCCATTGATAGTAGGTGGCGGAATATGTACACCCGAAAAAGCTGCGGCCAATGCAAAAGCAGGTGCAGATGTAATCGTAGTAGGAAATGCCATAGAAAAAGACCCTCAGATTATTATGGATATCTCAAGAGCCATTCACGAACAATCATCATCAGCAAAATCTGCACAACTACAATGAAAGGTATCGTAGTAAAATCTACAGGTAGCTGGTATAGTGTCAATGCCGAAAATGGCATCAACTATAAATGCAGAATAGCAGGAAAGATAAAACTAGACGACCTAAAACTTACCAATCCAATAGCTGTAGGCGATGAAGTCACTATCGAGCTCGAAAAAGAAGATGCAGATGCATTCCGAGCAATAATAAGAGCAATTTCGCCTCGCAAAAATTACGTAGTGAGACAATCTCCTCGTAAAAAGCACCAATTACACTTTTTAGCGAGCAATGTAGATCAGGTAATGATTATAGTAACTATCAAAGAGCCCAACCTAAAAATTGGGTTTATAGATCGGTTTCTAATCATGACAGAACCATATTCCATACCAGCCATAATTGTATTCAATAAGTCAGATATATATCAGAAAGCAGACCTAGAAATGTACAAACATCTGCATGAAGTATACACCAGCATAGGTTACAAGGTAATGCTGACATCTTCTGTAGATCGTACAGGAATAGAAGAAATAAGATCGTTACTAACCAATAAAACGACACTCATCAGTGGACAGTCGGGTGTAGGTAAGTCAACATTAGTCAACGCTATTGAGTCTACACTCAACCTGCGCACAGAAGAAATATCTGATTTCTCTGGTAAAGGACAGCATACTACCACATTTGCAGAAATGTTTCCTTTGTCTTTCGGTGGTGCAATCATAGATACACCAGGCATAAAAACACTTGCCTTCTCTCACCTAGAAGTAAAAGATATTTCTCATAATTTCAAAGAATTTTTTGCTATTTCTGATCAATGCAAATTTGCAAACTGTACACATAGGAATGAGCCAAAATGCGCTATAAAAAATGCCGTGGTACAAGGTTATATAAGTGAGCTTAGATACCAAAATTACCTAAATCTTTGTGAAGAAGTAGAAGATCAAAATTATTGGGAGAGGCACAGCGATGTGTAATTGTTAAAAAATTCTAACCAAATTCCATCTAATGAATCCAAATAGTAAGATATCCTTAAAGTAAAATTGATTATAAAGATCCAGGATTTTAATTGATACTATCCGTCGCAGCAGATGAATTAAAATCGCAATTTTTCGGAATTTAATTTCTTTTGTCTATTATGCGGTAGAAATTCTTAGGATTTACCAAACATTATAATTTATTGTAATATATTTGACCCGTCAAACAAACAAAAAATCAGATTTATGTCAAACCAAGCATTCAGAGTACAAGGAAACGCAAAGTTATCAGGTGATATTCAGCCACAAGGTGCCAAAAACGAAGCCCTACAAATAATAAGCGCAGTACTCCTGACGGACAAAAAAGTCACCATCAAAAATATTCCAGATATTCTAGACATTAGAAAGCAAATAGAATTGCTGAAAGGACTAGGTGTGAAGGTGGAAAAAATTAATACCAATGAATATACCTTCCAAGCGGATGACATAGATACGGATAAGCTTTCCTCTACCGCATATCAAGAAAATGCAAAAAAAATAAGAGGGTCTGTCATGCTTCTCGGACCTTTGCTAGCACGATTCAAAAAAGCATATTTACCAAAACCAGGTGGTGACAAAATAGGGAGGAGAAGACTGGATACCCATTTTTTGGGTTTTCAAAAACTCGGTGCCAATTTTAATTACGATGAAAATGGAGACCAATTCTTTATAGGTGCAGAAAAACTCAAAGGTAACTTCATCCTCATGGATGAGATATCTGTCACAGGTACTGCCAATGTGCTTATGGCAGCTGTCCTTGCAGAAGGCATTACACAAATCTATAACGCAGCTTGCGAGCCTTATCTCCAGCAATTGTCAAAGATGCTCAATAATATGGGTGCTAGAATATCAGGTATTGGGTCCAATTTACTTACTATACATGGTGTAGAAAGCTTAGTTGGGACTGAACATACTATTCTTCCAGATATGATTGAGATAGGTAGTTTTATCGGTATGGCTGCCATGACACAATCTAGCTTGACAATAAAAAATGTCTCTGTTCCAAATCTAGGCATCATACCCAATACTTTCGAAAAACTTGGTATTCAGATCGATGTACAAGGCGATGATCTTTACATTCCCGCTCAAGATGTATACGAAATCCAGAGTTTCATAGATGGATCTATCATGACTATTTACGATTCTCCTTGGCCAGGATTCACGCCAGATTTATTGAGCATTATCCTTGTAGTAGCTACTCAAGCTAGAGGTAGCATCCTAATTCACCAAAAAATGTTTGAAAGTCGCCTATTTTTCGTAGATAAACTCATCGACATGGGCGCGCAGATTATACTTTGTGATCCGCATCGTGCTACAGTAATAGGTATGGAACGAAAATCTCAATTGAAAGGTATACATATGAGTTCACCAGATATTAGAGCAGGTGTATCTTTGTTAATAGCTGCTTTATCAGCTAAAAGCGAAAGCATGATCTTCAATATCAATCAAATAGATAGAGGATATCAGAATATTGATGGTCGCCTTAATGCTCTCGGTGCCCAAATCGAAAGAGTAGACGAGTAGGATTTCCTATTGAAATCGATATTTAAACAATAAACAATATAAGCTCAAAAGTACAGTATTTGTCACTTATTGTTAATCTTATGTCAATTGATGTAGGTAAACATAAATATTAACAACATTATATTCTAATTTACGTATTATTTGTATATACAAAACAAATAAAATTTGTCATGGACATTCAAAATATACTTAGTGTAGGATTAATTTTATTTTCGGTTATTGATATTGTAGGTAATATTCCCGTGATAATCGATTTGAAAAACAAAGGCGTTGTTGTTGATTCTTTACAAGCAGCCCTAGTTTCATTAGGCTTGATGATTGCTTTTCTCTATGTAGGTGAAGGTATACTCGGACTTTTTGGACTTGATGTGCAGTCATTTGCCGTCGCAGGTGCCATAATCTTGTTCTTTTTAGGTTTGGAAATGATTTTGGGAGTTAGGTTCTTCAGAGAAGCTCAAGGCAACTCATCAGTTGGTACCATTGTGCCTATAGCTTTTCCTCTCATCGCAGGTGCAGGTACAATGACAACCATCATTTCATTAAAATCAAAGTATGAATCCACAGACATCTTGGTAGCTATAGTATTGAACATTATACTTGTATTTGCAGTGTTACATTATTCTTCATGGATAAAAGACAAACTCGGAGAAGCAGGTGCTGCTGTATTGCGTAAAGTATTCGGTATCATTTTACTCGCTATTGCCATCAAATTATTTAAGGAAAACTTCCATCTCGTTATCACACCCGACCAGAAATTGGGTTTCTTGAAAGGTACATAATTTTAATTTATATCTCCAAATTGCTAATTTATCAAAACTGTCTTATCTTTGATATTTAATCATTGATATGAATGTCTCTCAACGATCTGTCCTCATAAAAGATAAAGCCACAGCGCTAGGTTTCGATTTATGTGGCATCTCGAAGGCAGAGTTCATGACAGAAGAAGCAAAAAACCTCGAAAACTGGCTCAATCAAAACCATCATGGTGAGATGTCGTATATGGCAAATCACTTTGACAAACGAGTAGACCCCACACTTCTCGTACCAGGAGCCAAAAGTGTGATTTCTCTAGCATATAATTACTATTCAACTGATAAACAAGAAGATACTGATGCTCCCAAGATCTCTATGTATGCTTATGGTGCAGATTATCACAAAGTTGTAAAGAAAAAACTCCTTCAATTTTTCGACTGGATCAAAGAAACTTTTGGTGATATTGACGGACGAGTTTTTGTGGATTCAGCACCAGTACTCGAGCGTGATTGGGCAAAAAGAAGTGGCCTAGGTTGGGTAGGTAAAAATACACTGTTGATTAATCCAAAAAAAGGTTCCTACTTTTTTCTTGCTGAAATTATTCTTGATTTGGACATGCATTATGATGAACCTATGACGGATTTCTGTGGTACATGTACTCGTTGTATTGATGCTTGTCCTACAGAAGCAAT
>JBBRJL010000249.1:0-5069 GCA_038219375.1 Chitinophagales bacterium
TATTTTGTTACTGTGACAGATGATAACGGTTGCGAAAAGAATTTTGGGCCTTTCGTAGTTCAAAATGTTTCTGGTATTAACGAATCTGCATTTTTGAATCATTTTAAAGTGTATCCTAACCCTGTGGTGAGTGCCTTGAATGTTGATGTCCAATTGTTACAAGCACAACAAGGTAAAATCAAAATTTCAAATAGTTTGGGTGTACAAATAAGCTCCATTAACTTTATTGGTAGTTTTACGCAAAGGATCAATGTAGATCAGTTGGCTGGAGGCTTGTACTTTATTGAAGTGGAAGGACAAAATTTTAATGTTTCAAGAAGATTTGTAGTTATAAAGTAAGATTAAAATACGAGTAAGGATAAATTTTATTTTAATTTTTATAAGGGAGGAGCCCCAATCTTGGTGCTTCTCCCTTATTATTTTATCTTTGTGGCAATATAATATGTTATCGTGATAGAATTAGGCAAAAAGAATACTTTAACCATTGCTAGAAAGGTAGATTTCGGCTGTTATCTTGATGGTCAGAACCTAGGAGAGATACTTATACCAAAGCGGTATGTTTCACCACATTTGATTATTGGTGACACTATGGAGGTGTTTGTTTACTTAGATGGAGAAGAACGTCTAGTTGCAACCACAGAAGAGCCACTTGCACAAGTAGGTGAGTTTGCCTGCTTGAAGGTAAATAAAGTCGAGAATGTAGGTGCTTTCTTGGAATGGGGTGTACTCAAGGAACTATTGGTGCCATTCAGTGAGCAAAAACTAAAGATGGAAGAAGGTCGATATTACATTGTGTATGTGTATGTTGACCCACTCACTGACAGGATCACAGCTTCAATGAAACTAGAGAAGTTCCTAAGCAAAGAACCTGTAGATTACAAATTTAATGAAGAAGTGTCACTCATGATATGGACGCAAACAGAATTTGGATACAAAGCAATCATAAATGGAAAACATCTAGGAATTCTTTATAAAAACGAAGTATTCAAAAAACTAACGCTCGGCCAAAAAGTCACCGCGTACATCAAAAAAGTAAGGGAAGATGGCAAGATTGACTTATCACTGGATAAACAAGGGTACACAAAAATTGATGCCATAGCGCAGAAGATACTTGATGTGCTAGACAAAGCTGGTGGTTCATTGCCTTATAATGATAAGACAGACCCTGAAGTTATTTATAAGATCTTTGGAGTAAGTAAGAAAGTGTTCAAACAAAGTATTGGCAATCTTTTTAAGCAAAGAATTATTGCGCTCACAGACAAGGGCTTCAATAGAGTAGAAGAAGATACAGAATAAAATGTAACACCCAGTTCCATTAAATAGAAAAACCTACAGGAAATTTATATCTTTCTCTGTAGGTTTTTTTATTACCTTAAGCGCTGTATTAATATTAACCTTAACCTAAGCCTTGACCTTAATCTAAACCTTAGGCTTAACCCTATATGCGTCCGTCATTTCTTTTGAAATGGCACTTGGCACCACTCTGATAAAGGTCTTTGGGTCTATCTGTACCGTGACCGCATCATCTTCTATTTTACTTATTTGGCCTATAATGCCACTTGTAGTTACTATTTCATCTCCTTTTTGCAAGCTTGTAGAAAATGCTACTTGTTCTTTTTGTTTTTTGACCTGTGGCCTAATGAAGAAAAAGTAAAAAAATGCAAGCAATAGAGCAGGAAATAAAAAATTTAACATGCTGCTAGCTTGCGCTTGAAGGATAAATATCAATGTCATTGTATTGAATTATTGGTTTAGACCGCAAATATATCAAATATTAATATAACTTTGGCTCAAATAATCAGTCTTAAATGAAATCGAGTTAAAATGAGTGATGAGATTCTTTGGTCCAAACTGAAACAAGGTGACGCAAAAGCACTAAGAGAAATATACGACTTGCATATATGTGACCTAGAAAACTACTGTAAAAAATTTACAAAAGATATCGAACTTATTGAAGATGTCCTGCATGATATGTTTGTAAATATCTGGCAAAAAAGAGATACTATTGGGCATACAGATTCCATAATGAGTTATCTATGCGTGTCTATCAGAAGAGATTTGATAAAAAGAATAAACAAATCGGCACTAATTATTTCACTCGAAAACACTGAAAAATTAGATACAAATTTCAGTATTTCAGCTGAAGATATTCTCATCCAAGAAGAAAATTCCAAAATCGACAAAATAAAGCTAGAAAAAGCATTTGAACACTTGAGCCACCGTCAACGAGAAGCAATTTATTTGAAATATTATAATGAAATGAGTTATGAGGAGATTTGTACCGTGATGGATATCAATTATCAATCCGTTAGAAATTTGATCTCAAAAGGAATCTTGTTACTCAGAGAAAAGATGATTATGGTCAATGTCTTAGTTTTTATACAAATTTTACAATTAATGTATTTCAAATGAGTACATTATCAATTAAGTAGCCTTAGATAAATAACAACATTTTTAAATGGAAAATAAAGATACACACAATTTTATAAATAATCTCGTAGAAGATGAATCGTTTATTTCTTGGGTCAAGTCAGATTTTACTGAAGATGACGATATTTGGTCCCAATATATAGATAAGCATATGGATCAAATGGATCAAATAAATGAAGCCATAGGTCTAGTTCGTGCCATAGACTTTAAGGATGATAATACTATTGATACTAAAAAATTGTGGCAACGGATTGAGTCAAATATTCAAATAGAAACACCAATTAAGACTACAATAGTTTCTTCTTTACATAGATGGAGACTTGTTGGTTTGGCTGTGGCTGCTTCTGTGGCTTTGTTCTTGGTATTTAGACCAGGATTTGATGCTGAAAAAATAGTCAACACAGGAATCGGTCAAGAAATTACTGAGACCTTACCTGATGGTTCTGATATTTTAATTAATGCGGATTCCAAGATTACTTATGATACAAAAAAATGGGATGCAGAAAGAAATGTCACATTAGAAGGAGTAGCTTTTTTTAAAGTGCAAAAAGGCTCGAAATTTACAGTTCAAACTTCCCAAGGTAGGGTGGAAGTACTCGGAACAAGTTTTAGCGTCAATCAAAGAGATGATATCTTTGAAGTAATTTGTAAAACTGGAAAAGTAGCAGTGACTCATTCGGCAAGTTCGACTACAGTTGTCTTGAATCCTGGTGATATGTCGGTAATTGAAAATGGCAAATTAGTACTCAAATCTGCAGAGAACGGGGTAACACACAAAATAACTTGGATCGAAGGCGTGTACACCTTCCAAAATGCATCTGTCAGTGATGTAATTGACGAATTGGAACGCCAGTTTGCTGTAGAAGTAGAAGTGCCCCAAGGCATTGATAGTACCATGTACACCGGATTTTTTAATAAAGGTGATTTGAACAAAGCTCTGTATGCCATTACTTGGCCCTTAGGTCTTACATACAAGGTCATTGATAATAAAGTTATTTTGTCTGCGGAATAGGTATGGATTTAAAGTAAATTTTTCGCATGCCAATTTCTTTTGACTAGTGCTTAGTCAAGATAATAGGTTAAATTATAATTGCAGTAATTTTTTCAAAGATCGAGAAGAAGAACGTAAATAAATCGTCGCAAACGATTTTAGTTCTGAACTGTGGCCGCTGCGCCACAGCAAAGACAACTTTACGGCGAGTATTTTTAACGAAGATATTTGGAAAAAGAACCACATTTTATTAAGTTCTTTTTCCTGACAGAGCACTAGTATTATGGTTTCACTTTAAACAAAGTATTGCATCATCAAATTTAAAAGCACATTTAAGAACATTGGTAAGATAATGTTAGTTCCTATAATCTTATGGGCTTTTACTTCTGTGACCTATGCTCAGCAACAAAACAAAACTACCATCGCTATTCAGAAAGATATGACCTGCGTCCAGGCATTAGAAATGTTAAAGTCAAGATATCAACTTCTTATTGCTTATAGTAGTACACTTTCAGAGTTGACGGCAAAGGAAAATAAAATATTAGAAGGTACTGATAATGAATCTATTATGATGAAAGTTTGCGCTACCTACAATTTGGATTATATCCAACAGGATGCGACTTCGTTTTTAGTAAGGTCAGATGCTAAAGATGTCATACAAGCCACAGATTTCAATCTGCACCTTAAAATTCGCGATGATTCTGATGGCAAAAGTTTGTCTTTTGTATCAGTATATGATGAGTCATTGCGTTACTTTGCATTTACTGATGAGTTTGGTGATTGTATTATAAAGTTGCCCAAGACCATGGCAGGTAGAAAACTCACTATTCATTCGTTGTCACATAAAGACCTTGAATTTATCATAGATCCAAATAATACATTTGTTGATGTTCAACTTCAGGTTGCTCCGTTTTCGATTCCATCCATTACTGTACAAACTTTGCACAAAAACATAAGATTCAACAAGGAACAAGCTATGATGCTGAGTGACCATTTTCTAGAAAATCTCTCCAAAACAAGTTTGTTTCTGAATGATGCCAATCGAAGTATTCAGCTCTTATCAGGAGTCTCTGCACATGACGACTCTAAAGCTTCCCTCCGTATAAGAGGGTCGCAAGAGGAAGCAACACTTTTGATATTAGATGATATGCCAATCTATAAAGCTGATCATTTTTATGGACTGTTTGGCGCGTTTAATTTAAGATATATTGATGAGATTTCTTTGTACAAAAACAATATACCTGTGGCTTATGGTGGGAGGACTTCTGGCATGTTGCTATTAAAAAGCAAATCAGAAGTTGGAATCTTTAATGCAAGTGTGGACTTGAATTTATTGAGCTCTGGCCTTACTATAAATGTGCCATTGTCAAGTAACTTCGGATTCAAATTTGCGGCACGAAAAACTTATACCAACTTAATAGAATCAAAATTTTATGATCTATCCATGAGGAATAATTTAGAGTCAGATGAGCCCAGAAGTACTAGTAATCTTATTGTTTCTAAACCTACATTTGACTTTTATGACATGAATGGAAAGGTTTATTTTAAGCATAAAGAACATCATTTAGATTTTAGTTTTTTCAGAAGTTCAGATCATTTTTCAGACAAATATACATCTATTTTTAAAATAAGAAACTCCACCATTAAT
>JBBRJL010000250.1:0-5036 GCA_038219375.1 Chitinophagales bacterium
CATGACCCACCCCATACCCATAGTTTTTTTGCGGAAATTACGCCACCCAACCAATGTATTACCATCAAAAAGTAGTTTCCAACCCGCTTTCTGTTCTGCTTGATTAAGTGTATTATTTGCAAAAGTATATGGAGACTTTTTAGCAACACCCTTATCGTTCTTAGGAACCTGATTCATTGTGTACCAAGCTTCTGTGCTCCATAATGACCTACCAGCGTCACTTATAAAATGTTTTTTGAGGTGGATATAAATCATGTGGTTGTCTTTCTGACCATCAAACTCAAGGAATACCTTCTTTCGATCATCAGAAACAGTGGCTGATTTTACTACCATCTTCTTTTCGTCCAACTTTGGTCCACCATAATCTATGGTTGGTTTGTAATACCATTGTTTTACTTCATAATGGGCAGCATTCCAGCCATCACCATCTTGTAAAGGCTCTGTAAATTCTATTTCCATACCGTTGGCTTTTGCCCTTACTGCCAGCATCTCAAAAGTAGGCTTATCATTAAATACCAATCTCTGCAACCCATATTTCAATTTTCCAGTTTGGCCCCAATTGCCTGGATTGCCTATACCACCTACATATAAGTCACCTTTGGGTCCCCATGCTATTCTATTGACTCCAGCTTCTAATCCTTGTATAAATCTAAAAACACAACCTTGCAACTGACCATTAATTTCTTCTACAAATACCCTTTTTATACCACCATGTGTGACCTCGCCATGTATCATTTGACCCTTGTACGGTCCGAGATCTAGTGCCAAAGGTGTACTCGGTGAGTTTCCGATCTCATCTTGAGGCAACCACACGACTGGAAGGTCTTCTTTTTTATCTTTGGTACCTTCCGGATCTACTGATCTAGAACCAAACCATGCGCCTTCTCTCACGTGTACAATCTTGGACGATGGTAACCAATCGCCTTGATTATCTGCCACAAAAATATCGCCTTTGTAACCGATACCGATACCATTAGGTGTGCGAAGTCCTGATGCTACAAATGTCATAGCACCCGTATTTTTATCTACTTTGACTACTTTCCCTCTATCTTGTATCTGTGGCTGAGTACTAGCGCCGCCAGGATTAATGGCTGTCGCAAGGGTAGCATAAAAGTAACCATCTTTGTACGCGAGACCAAAACCAAATTCATGAAAATTGGAGGAAACTTTCCAGTCGTCGCACAATGTTTGGTACTCGTCTATGATGTCATCACCATCGGTATCAATAAGTCTGGTAATCTCGTGTTTTTGCATGACGTAAATGGTATCATTGACTACCTTGACACCAAGTGGCTCTGCGAGACCGAATGCTATTCTCTTTGCCTTCATTAGCGTAGTATCACCAGATGCTACATTATCGATTACATAGACTGAACCAGCTGCATCCCAAGTACTTACGATCATCCTTCCATCTGCTTTGAAATCCATACCTCCTACTTTAGGATGGAATCCATCAGGTCGAGCCTGAAACAAGTCAAAAGATGGGTGTACGTCTTGAAGTGCATACTGATCGCCTGGGATTTTGGAGATATTCGCCATAGGCAATTTGTATTGTCTCAGCAGTTCTAGCTGATCATTTTTGTACGCTAAGTTGAGATTTGGAATGACTTCGAAATCTTTATCACCGGGTTTTTTCCAGTTGAATGATAGAAATCTACCACCACTTCCATTAAAATACTCCAATCGGAATGGATAATATCCTTTTTTCATCTCTATGCTCACTTCTCCGTATTCTGCCCCATGTAGTCCGTCATTATCTATCACTTCTTTATCATTGATGTACAATTTTGAACCATCATCGCTCCAGATATGGAAAGAGTAAGTACCTGCGGTGTCTATTCGGACGTACCCACTGCTGACTAGGGCAAAGTGTTCTTCCAATTCCTTAAAATCACCACCAGAGAGGTTATCTAATTTAGGAAGTACTCCTGCAAATTTTGGTTTTTGAGTATCACTTATCTTTGGTAATGCTTGCAAATTTTTTGCAATATCATACGCTTTGACAACTACACCTGGCAACATGTCATTATCTTTAATAGCTGATGCAGGTTCTAGCGTAATTAGTGCTGTTGCTTTTTCGTCTACCGGTTCGCCTTCATCATCTTTGTCAAGAGACATAATGTAAGTCACCATCTCCGTCACATCTTCTTGTGGTAAATCAGCATGTGGTGTCATCACTTGTTCTCCCCATACTCCAGAGCCTCCTTTTATAACTTTGCCGACCAACATGGAGATGTTCTCGGGTGTGTTTTTGTACTTTTGAGCGATGGCAGTATATGCAGGCCCTATGGTCTGTAAGTTTTTGTTATGGCATGTTTTACAATCGCTCTTTGCTATCAATTTTAGACCTTCGGGTAAGCCGCCGGGGTTTTCTTTTTCTTCTTCGGCATCTTCTCCACCTGCTATATTTTTATTTGAAATGGTAGGTGTTTTTAAGAAAAGGAAATTCATTTTGGTCTTACCATTGCTATTTAGACCTAAGACACCATCTATGTTTATGGCTTTGATATTGTCGTAGTCTGCGTCGGTTTTTTCTACTATTTGCAATTTTCCATCCGTATCTATATCACTTGGCAATACTATAGAACTTACATTAAACAAATGTGAAACCGTCATACCTTCAGGTACATTGGCAGTGGTAAAATTGCGCTCAAATACTGGTGAACCCATTTCTGTTTTTGATGCTTCTATCTCTTCATAAATAGCGATTGGTTGTGGTAGTTGGTCCCCACTCAGCTGATACATCAAAGCTGCTTTACCATTGACAAATCTATGGCCTTTGTAATCAAATTTTGTGGGAATGGTGTCCGTGCCTTTCAAGACAAACCATGGATTTTTATATTTATTTTCTAAGTAGCTATTTCCTACTGAGATAGGTTGCGGGCCATGTGCTGTCGTGTACACTGCGCCATCAAAATAAACGCTACCCTTCCAAACTTTGTACAAAGCACCTGTCTCCGCATGATAAGATGCCCACACATCATCAGAAAGCGCTAAAGTGACCATACGTGGATTCCAATCCAAAACAGATCTGAATACCCAATGATCTATAGGACGCTCTTTGGTATTTTGAACTTCTTTATTATTACAACTCTGAAAACTTATGAATAATAGTATGATTACTAAAGACTTATACAAATACATCATGCGACTTTGATATGATTTTTTAAAATTGGGTCTAATGTATAAATAGATTTTGAAAAAGTAGTTAAAAATATCAATTTGTTTTGATAAATATTAATTGAACACTTAAAACAAAAGGATTTTATAAAGTTTCAATTGGCTCTTGTTTGGCAGTTTTAAAGATTAAGGATTGTAGCTTTGTAAACTTGATACCCGAAGTCGTATAATTTCATAATAGTTGTGAATGATGAAATAAAAATCAGGATATTTTGATTTTATAATGATCAAAATATCCTGATATTTGATTTATAAAAGTTACATCTTTTATTTTTTATAAACTATATCTTGCAAAACATCACCATTATGGTCAGTAACTGTAACATCAATGAGCGTATCACTTAGATTACGAATTTGCCAAAAGATTGAGCTTTCTTCTATAATTTCATTATTAAACGGAATTCTTTGAAAAAATTTAATTGTTCTATTAGATGTTTCATAACTCCATTCACCACCAACTTTTGGAAAATTAAATAAAGGAATTGACAACCCTATTGTTTTAGCTGTGTAAGTTTTATTCGACATAATGTCTATTTCTGTAACTATTGGTTTAAAATTGCCATGTTCATCCATGTATTTGACATTATTATCATGTTTCCAAAGTCCAATAATATTTTTTGACTCATCTTCCATATCGTCGCAATTACACGCAATAAAGGAAGCCATAAAACAAAATAAAGACAAATATATTACTGTTTTCATAAAAGTAAATTTTAGAATATTGGTTAAATTGTTATTTTAGCGAAATAAATTACTTCTTAGCGCATTACGAATTAAATTTTTGCAATAGTGCTTTGATAAATTTGAATACCAGAACCATCTTCACTAATTACAATTTTGTATAATCCTGATGAAAATTCATGTATTGGCATTTGATATAACTTATCATTATTTAAATTTACTAAGGAACTTTTGACATTTTGTCCTAAACTATTATATAATGTTATTCGATAACTGGAAGTTTCATTAAAAGCACTAAGATCAAACTCAAAATTTAAATAATCAAATGCAGGATTGGGGTACATTTTAACTTTATTGAGTACGGCATCATTTTCAATATCTGTGGTTTTTGATCTAATATCCGTATCTAAATTAAGTTCTTGAATTCGATTATCTTTTAGAAACTGGGCAACTTTTAAAGTATCAAATGAAACTACTTTATATTTTGTTAAAACTTCTATTTCACCATTATCATTGACTAATGTCTCTTCTTCTGTTTCATATTTTACTCTTAAGTCATTTCTACCGCAGGCGAATTCAACACAATCAGGATCACAAAATTCTCTCATAAAGACTCCATTACAAAAAACTCTTGAAAGGCAAACACCTGTAGCACAACTAGGACTTGGTAAAATGAATGAATGTTCAAAGTGACTAAATAAAGAAATCGAATTAGGGTTTATCCAATTTAATGAAGGGAAAAAGCAGTAGGTAGCAGTATGGCACCACCAGCAATCGCTTTCTCGATCAAGACCGAAACCTATAAACTCTGTGGTAACCTGTCCTTGATGAGTTTGGTATAATTGTCCATTATAATTACAGCGCTCGTCAACTCTGCAATTCGATACTATATGATGCGTTGTTCCCCAAAAATTAGAGCCTAAATAAACTCCATCGTTACAGTAAGTGTCAACATACCGACAATCAGAACTATTAACTACATCGTATGAACCTATATTATTTTGCTCAACCAAAACTCCATTGCAATATGTAGAAAAAACACAACCATTTCTATACGTTTGTGATTGATTCAATCCTACATTGAAACAAGCTAATTTTATACAACCATTAGCATCTGTGACAGTAATACAATGTTGTCCAGTACTTAAATTTGATACTGAAGATGAAGTAGCTCC
>JBBRJL010000251.1:0-5030 GCA_038219375.1 Chitinophagales bacterium
GCTTGTTGCATATGTATTATTTTATCACTATTTCTGTTTTTACATTGTTATCTATATTTATTTATTATGCGTTACAATCTGAGAGAAAAGGGTTAGAAATGCTTAAGGTTACCGCTATTCAGGTAGTGTTACCATTTTTAATTTTAACTTTTTTTTCTTCATATTTCAATCATAGTAATGATAGGCCAAATGATCCTTGGGGTTTCTTTTCATATAATTCGTCTTGGGAAGGGTTATTATTTAGCTATAAACTTCCTATGTTTGAGTATATAAACAGTAATGTAGTAAAAGTAAGAAGTATTGACTATGAAGGTAGGAATTACATTGGAATAATTGCTGTAATTTATATAATTTTGAGTATCTTTTATTCTATTTTTAACTTTAATAAGGCAAAGATTTTTATTTTTCAAAACAAAGTATTGACTTATTTTTTGGGTGTTTTTATTCTTTCATCTCTAATCTCATTTGGATTGCCTTTCACGATCCCTGGTCTTGAATGGCTTTTGGATTATACTGGACCTTACAAGCAATTTAGGAGTATCGGACGAGTGGGTTGGGTCAGTTTTTACGCTGTAAATTTATTAGCAATATATGTGTTTTATCATTGGTTAAAAGCTAATAACACTAGGTCGGAGTATTTATACACCATTCCACTAATCATCATATTTGAAGGCGCAATGTTTATAAATAAACACGAATGGCATCAAACAAATATGCCAGATTTTTTGTGTGATTCCCAGTTTAATCTTCCCATTAATCCAAAAGATTTTCAAGCTACACTTCCTGATCCATATTTTAATACTGGTTCAGAATGTTTTTCGTGGCCTGAACAAGGAGATGTAGTAAATCAATCATACAAAATTGCTTATAATATGGGCATTCCTTCCATGGGTGTTATGATGAGTAGGACATCTTTTAATCAGTCATTATTATTAAATGAGTTGACAAACCAACCATACAAAGTACCCAAAATAATTGATATTATTAGAGCTATAAATTCAAAACCTTTATTAGTCATTGAAACAAAAAAAGAGATTCAAGATTATAGGCCAAAACTGACACATTGGACAAAAAAAGCACTTATTGTTTTCGAAAATGACGAATTTCGATTACGGAGTTTATCATTGGATATGTTTGATCAAGTAGTAAAAGAATTTAATGATTCGATTAGTCAAGCAGTGGTTATACCATCAACTGTTACACATAATCTGGAATTTGCAAAAAGTAAAAATTCAAAAGGGTGGGGATACGAAGCGATCTGGAATTCTAGCTCTTTGGTTCCTGGAAATTATATCATTTCCTTTATCTTGGAATGCAAAGATCCAACGTATGTATTAAGCACAACGGAAGTTTGGCAGTTTGATACTAATCACAACGCTGTAGATTATACCGATGGAGGCAATAGATTTAATTACAAAAGAATAGAAGGCAATAAAATTCTTATTGAAACACCTGTCTCAATAAAGCCAAATTCTAATAAGTTGGTTATCAGGGTTGTGAAATTTAATCAGAAGGAGAAACATGATTTAAACATTGAAAATGCTAATATCAAATCTCTGTTTTGACAATTAATTAAGGGGAATAGAAGTTTAGAACTTATATTTCCAAAGAAGCTTTAGGAAATTTAGAAATTCATTTTTTAAAACTGAAGAATTAAATTGTGTAAAGTCAATGTCATTTCGTAATACCACAGGAATTGGTGTGATATTAATATTTTTTAGATTAGAAGCAAGCAAAAGTTCTAAATCAATTAAAAATCTATCGGTGTTACAAGTTAGTAAAATCTCTCCGACCTCATTATCAAATGCTTTGAGACCGCATTGGGTGTCATTGATGGGCAATCTTAATATTTTTTGGTTCAACAACCTAAGACCTTTAGAAAGTATTTTTCTATAAATGGTTATATCTTTGTAATAAGAGTCATCTCTGTACCCAGTAATTATTCCTTTTTTCTTCAAAAGTGTCGTCCAAACTTCCTTCATACTATTAGAATCATAAGGGAAATCAATATCTGTAAACATATATTTTTCACTTGGGTACTCAGAAACTCCAAATTTTAGTGCTGCTCCTTTTCCTTTATTAAGTTTATACCCAATTATACTGAATTTTTCACCTAGCATTTCAGAAAGATAATTTATTCCTATTGTTATATCTTCAGTACTTCCGTCATCGATGAGTACTACATCAACTTTAAAATCTACCAATGTACAAAACTCAAGATACCTTTTAAAGAATATATCTTCCCACCCATTGACTGGATTATAGGTAGGAATTAATAATGTGAAGGAATTTGGTTTAGTCATTTATATATTTGTCCCACAAATGTAGATAAATTTTAAATTTCCATTGTAATTCACAATCATCAAAATATATAATAGTCGTTTTAAATTAAAACAAAATAATCCCGAACTCAGTATATTAGATACCAAATTCGGGATTATTAAATTACTACGGGCTTAGATCAACCTGAGTACAAAATCCTTATTTCACCCTGACCCTGACGCCTTCGCTATGACTGCTAAACTCAGGTGCATACATACTCTCTATACTTGTGATACCTCCCGAAAAATCACCCTTATGTACCACAATCAACGGATACTCAAATACGAAAGTGCCTTTCGGTAAGTACGAGAAGTAGAAATGTGTAGCAAGGTCCTTGGTCGTTTCATAATATCCGAGTTGACCTTGATATTTATATTCACTAATTACATTCGTCGGTTCTAAACCACTCGCTCGCATATCTTTCATGTGGACATACTCCATTGTCCTATCCACGACCAACTCTATACGTACTTTCAGTCTGTCACCCGGTTTTAATGCCGTTTTCATTGTAATCTCAACAAGTTCGTCACCTTTGCCGGAAGCTACCACTTTGTACAGTTTTTTATTCAGTTTCAATGGTGTATCTGCAAATGTTTTAATCTTGTCTAATTGCTCAAAATATTGATAATACGCAGCGCCCCAAGCTACAGACGTATTGTTATTTTTGATTTTAATCGTAGCTAGGTCTTTATTGAAATTGTCAGCTACATATGTTTTTTTGATGTAACCAGTACCAGCTTCCGTATTTCGTGCATCGGTATCGATCACTTCTTTTCCTACAGTTATGATAGGTTGTATGCTTTCGGTGACCCATTGTGAGATGTCGCCTGTTTCACCTTGTAGAAGTAGAGCATAGATGGCCGCTGATGTGGATTTGGATGTTTTCCAGTGATTGGTTTGTTTGTTTTTGAGCAACCATATTTTCATCTTATCCGCTTCGTCTTTTTTGAGTTCGACTTCAGAGAATAATTCAATCATCAATGCATGTCTTTCTATAGGCAATTGGTGCCAGTAGAATCCATTTCCTTCATTCCAGTACATGCCCAATTCGTCACTTGAGAATGATTTTTCGCGGAGTGATTTTACAATAGCTTTGGCGGTGTTATCGTCATTTCTATGTAAGACAAGTCCGATCATTGCTTGTGTGTACAATCCACGTTTGATCCAGTATTTTTTAGCCTGACTATAATAATACTCTCTTGCTTCTTTGGATGCCGGAGTGGCATTGACGTGTTTGAAAAATGTTTTTACGTACAAGTAGTGAACAGAAAGGTCATCTAGGTGGTCGTCATTGATATTGCCACCATATTTTTTGATGTTTTCTTGAAGTTTGATATATCTGATAACCAACTCATCATCTATGTATGTCAATCCTTTTGATACCAGTTTTGTAAGTTTGGGATCATTTATCTCCAAGGCCCCTAAATGGTATAAATGCCCTATATTTTCTAAGATATTCTGAGTAGTATAAACATCATCCCTACCACTGATGATCCAAGGGAAGCCACCATTTGAAAGTTGTCGTTCTTGCAACTTTGCGATCAATGATGCCTTTTCATCTGCCAGTTTATTCAGGTCGAATAGTATGGCAATATTCCGCTTTTGTTCTGCTTCTGAGAGCGCCTGTCTCACCCACGGTGTTTCTTCCAGTAAAGCAGATTTCAATTCTTCATTTTTTGAAAGATTGCTGAGTAGAGCATCTTTATCTTTACTATTCCATTGGTCAAAGACAGCCTTTATTTTTGGATGAGCATTGGCAATTTTGGACGCAAGTGCGTTTGCATAAAATTTATCTACCAATGCTTGAGTACTGATATTATTAGTGGTAGTCATGTATGGCAACGCTTGAATGGCATACCAAACAGGATTGGAAGTATACTCTACGGTATACCTGAAATCTTTTTTAGTCGTGCTAGTATTATTCTTGAATGCATCAAAGGTAAATGTTTTGGTTTCTTTGCCCTTGATCCACATCGGCATTGATTCTGTCACCAACATGCGATTGGATACTACAGGAATGGTGTTTTCTTCTCCATCTGTATGGTCGCCTGCTTGTGCTGTAATCCTGTATGTAATAGCTTGGTATTTTGCGTCAGGTATGGCCAATTCCCATGCTAATCCTTGTGACCTTGATTTTTCAATATCAAAGCTGACTGTTGCAGGTGACTTGATCAGTTCGTCGGTGATATCTACAAGGGTAATGGCATCTAGTAGTTGGAGATTAGCTTTGCCACTCAACGATGTTTCGGACAGATTACTTACTTTGGCTGAAAATGAAATGATATCTCCATCTCGTACAAACCTAGGTGCATTCGGGAAGACCATCAGGTCTTTTTGTGTCTGCACAAATCGTTCATCATAGCCTGTCATAAAATCTTTGGTATGCGCAAAACTCATTAACTTCCACTTGGTAAGCGCTTCGTTGATGGTGAATGCTAGGATGATATTTCCATCTGCGTCTGTTTTTAGTTCAGGGAAAAAGAAGACTGTTTCTTTGAGGTTTTTTCTCACTAGTGCGGGCTTATTTTCTTCATTTTTGATGATGTTTTCATTTGATATATTAGATTCATTAAGTACATTAGCATCATTTCCAGACTCTGCTGCTTTTTTTGAAGCCATTCCGTCCATCATTGGTGCAGGTGCGGACATTTCTTCGTCCTTCGAACTTCTCATCATCACTACATCTCCTCGTCCACCACCGTAATATC
>JBBRJL010000252.1:0-5009 GCA_038219375.1 Chitinophagales bacterium
GGTAGCAATCTAGATTATATCACTAATACCCTCATAGGCGAGGAGGTAGGACCCTCTGGTTCATTTAGTGTGAGTTATAATGCGCACACAGGTATCGGTATGTTACCTATATTGTATTATGGCACAGAAATACAAAAACAAAAATACCTTCCTAAACTCATCACGGGAGAGTTGAAATCCAGTTACTGTCTTACAGAGCCTTCGAGCGGTTCGGATGCTTTGTCTGCAAAATCTACCGCAATACTCAACGCTGAAGGAACACATTACATTTTGAATGGTCAAAAAATGTGGATTACTAATGCAGGGTTTGCCGATATATTTACGGTTTTTGCACAAGTAGATGGTGATAAGTTTACAGGTTTTATTTTGGAAAAAGGAATGGAAGGGTTCACTCTTGGAGCCGAAGAGAAAAAATTAGGCATCAAGGGTTCGTCTACCAGACAAATCTTCATGGAAAATGTTAAGGTACCAATAGAAAACCTATTAGGGGATGTTGGAAAAGGACATTTAATAGCCTTTAACGTATTAAATACAGGTAGATTCAAATTGGGTGCATCATGTCTTGGTGGTTGTAAAAAGATCACAAGCATTGGGATACAATATGCTAATGAAAGAGAACAATTCAAAACACCGATCTCGTCTTTTGGTGCCATACAATACAAACTAGCAGAGCAAGCCATCAGAAATTTTGTGACGGAAACGGCTGTATATAGAACGGCTCAACTCATCCAAAACGGTGAAATACAATTTAAGGAATCAGGTAGTGATTTTGCAAAATCAAAACTCGAAGCAGCTGAAGAGTATGCGCTAGAATGTTCGATCATCAAAATCATAGGATCAGAAACACTTGATTATGTAGTCGACGAAACCGTACAAATATTCGGTGGTATGGGCTACTCAGAAGAAGGTGTCATAGCACGAGCATACAGAGACTCACGTATCAATCGTATCTTTGAAGGTACCAATGAGATCAACCGCATGGTGATGTTGAGTACGATATTAAAAAGTGCCATGAAAGGTGAGTTGGACCTGATGACTCCTGGTATGGCTGTCCAAAATGAACTGATGAACGGTGCTGCTTCTGAAATTTTTACTGGCGACTATGCTATCGAACAACTAGCAGTAGCCAATTTTAAAAAAGTACTTATCATGTTGCTAGGTACCGCTGCACAACAAGCGATGTCTGGTCAACTCAATCTAAAAACGGAGCAGGAAATACTGATGAACCTTGCAGATATCATCACTGAGATATTCAATGCAGAGAGTACTTTAATGCGTGTGATGAAAATAGCAGAATCATATCCTGACAAAGATATCAGTTTATACAATGCCATCTTGAGTACGCATCTACATGATGCGACTAGCAGAGTTACCAAACAAGCAACAGATGCTATCGCTTCATTTGTAGCTCCGGAAATGCAAGGTGCTTTCATCAGTGGATTGCGAAAATTTACCAAGTATCCTTTGCAAAATGTCAAAGAAAATAGACGTAAAATAGCAGGAGTATTGATTGCAGCTGGCGAGTATAGTTTGTAAGCCAAAGTTTTTAGAAATATAAAAGCCTAAATCAGATATTATCTATCTGTTTAGGCTTTTTTTATGGTGTTTAGAGCTATTTTTTAAGTATTTCTATGGTAGCTACCAGATGAAGAATACCTGCAAGGTTACGGTTTGGGAAAATGATTACCTTATATAAGGCGTAAGAAGATCAAGTTTGAAATTTATACGTAAAAAAGATATCATCTTACTTTTCAAAAAGACCATCCCACTACTTTCTATTTTTATAATGTCCCCCCTTCGGGTTTGTGACTATTATTTTTGAGGGAAGGGGTTTGTGGGGTGAGTAGTATGGTGGTGTAACGTTTAAGGCATAACGTTTTATATTACATTTTCAAACAGGACTTTATTTTACATCTCATATTTGAGCATGATACTCAGATTGCGCCCTGCCGCGTTGATTCCACTAGCAAAGTATCGATACTGTAAGTCTAGGATATTTTCAATACCTAAATTTATTGAAATTCGATTCGTAGCCATGTAGGATACTCTAGCATTCAGAGTGTACCAAGATGGCATGCCTTCCGGTGTAGCATATTGAAGATTGTCTTCGCCACTCGTGCTGTAATCTTTTAGGCGTTTCCAACCATTGATGATCGAAAATATAGTTGCATTCAACCTATCTTTTTGAAATTGTATTGCCAGCCTCCCAATCGCAGGAGGGATATGATCGAGTGGCGAATTCACTTGGTTGATATTGACATTGCCAACAGTATATTGTAAGCTTCCCTGGAGTGAAATGTGGGAACTAATTTTTGCTTTGGCCTGAAAAGAGCATCCATATATCCGAGCTTGGTCACGGTTTTGGCTGGCCAAAACTCCAGCTTTGATACCGTTATAAACTATGCTATCAGATCCTTCAAAAGAATATCTGTCCACCACAATTGCATCAGTCAGCCAAGTGTGATACAAAGCTCCTTCTAAACTAATCTTTGAACCGATGTTTATTATTCCATTGATTTCTGCATTGAGTGTTTTCTCAGGCTTCAGGCCTGGATTAGGCACGATCAATGTAGTACTCGTCGTCTCAAATACTTTGGAAAGATCATCAATATTAGGCACTCTGAAACCAGAAGAAAGATTGTATCCAATCTTACCATTTTTCCATGGATGGTAGACGGCACCTATGGAGCCGCTATATACAAGATGATTTTGCTCAGCTTTATCAAATGGAAACGGAAAAAATGTCTTTGAGACAAAAGTAGAAACTAAGCTTGTATAACCAACTCGAGCACCATGGTTGAATGTCCAATTGATAGAAGGATTCCACGTATGTGACACGTAAGCACCCATATTTGTCATCCTATTGTTTCCATCGGGATATCGAGTTGATGCAGGTCTGACAGTCTGGTCCTTAATCATTGTAGCCGTAGCTGTCGAAGATAGGATATTATGTTGGCCATCTAGACCGTAGCGGAGTTTGTGATTTCCAGCTTTAAAATACTTGTCGGCCGTAAAGCTTATGATATCCAACTTCTCAACTCGACTTATGAGACTTGAACTTCTAAATCCGCGAGTGTGTCGACTTTCTTCGATGTTTTGATATGCAATACCCAAATGCCATTTCGTATCATTGCCCTGCGATGACTGGATGTCGTAAGCGGCCATCAATCGTTTTTGTGGTCCATAATACCACTCACTTTGTCTCAGTGATTTAGGGTCAGTACTGTTGCTAAGATCTGTAAGACGATCATATCGCGGTACGTCTGTCGTAGTGGACAATTGGAGGTTTACCCCATGGGAGATCTGATCGGTGAGTCGATGGCTTAGCTTTTGGATGATATCGATTTGGCTATAGCCCGATCCGACTTGTACATACTTATCTCGATTGGTCACAACCGAGTCTATATTGTTGATCCTGCTGACATAATAAGGCCTCTCGCCAAATGATGAGCCCAGAGCAGCATTGATTACCTTCCCCATTGTAAGATCTCCAAAACGACTTGCTGTGACTGATGTCCAAGATGCTAGTTTGTTACTTCCGACATTAAAGTCCAAATGAGCTGTATTCTCTTGATTGGCCGATCCATAGCGTACCATCCCACGAAGGCCAAAGTTGCTTTTTTCACCTTCAAGCGCAAAGATAGGTTTGCGCGTGTATAGATGTATGACGCCACCGAGTGCATCGCTCCCATAGACGGACGACGATGGGCCTGAAAGCACTTCAACTTTATCCAATGATAGTGCATCCAGAGATAGAATGTTTTGTAGATGGCCGCCCCGATATATGGCATTATTCATACGTACACCATCAATGACAAGGAGGATTTTGTTGGCTTCAAATCCGCGTAATACAGGACTTCCACCCCCTTGCTGACTCTTCTGAACAAAGGCGGCACCAGAGTTAATGAGGAGGTCTGCCATATTCTGAGGCTGAAGCAGATTAATCTGTCTAGCGCCAATCACATGCACAGATTGGCTTACATTTCTAAGGTTTTGCACATCACGATTGGCAGATAGAACTACTTGCTCTAGTGTATATTCGACATCAATTGTGTCATTCTGTGCTAGTATACCACTTGTAGCCAATAGCCAGAATATAAATATTTTGAATTTGTTCATCTGTTTTTATTAAGAAATTATCGTCAAAATAAATTAAATTATATCCGTTATGGCGGATTGATTTTAATTCATCAACCACAGTGGATAGTGTCATTTAAAATTTTGAACTTTAGGAATTAAATTTACTTTAAGTGTAAATCAAATAGCATTATCTACAGTCTGCTGAAAAGTCAATTATTTTTGTAAATTTCAGCAGATCGTAGATAGACCGAGTCATATCTACATCATAAAAATAAACCTATTAAGAATTCCCCACAAGCTTTTTAAAATTAAAACTTATGAGAATCTTTTTCCGGAGGAGGACCGAATTCGTGTGTATATAAGAATGATAAGTAATAACTTTCATATGCAATAAACGACAAGGTTTTATCTACTTGAGTTACACAATATGTTAATTCAGTGATACTCGAACAAATCAGATTTTTGTAGTAGTCAAAGCGTCTTTCTTTTTGTTTATCCTTTTTTGGGTCTTTACTCCATTCCAAATTAGATAATTGAATGAGCTTTTGCTTGATCAAGCTTTCGTCATTATCTTCCCAACACATGTATATAATGGAATCTGAAGATTCTGAATACCTAACGACATCATACATTATACTTTCGTATTCAAATTCATAGGGTTTGTGCCAAACAATTTGCGAAGAAACTCTGGATTTGGCAAAAGAAAGTCTTACTAGTTCATGGTCTTTTAATCCGGCATTTATCTTTGCTTTTACCTCTTTTCTAATGGATTTTTGATGGACCTTTAGATATTTAGATACAATAAAAGCAGGTAGATTGATACTGATAGCCAGCAAAACTAAGCAAATAATCTTTAAATATGAAGATAAAGGTGGCATAATCATTACTTAATAGGTACATCTTATCAATGTGCTTCCAACCAATTATTT
>JBBRJL010000253.1:0-5002 GCA_038219375.1 Chitinophagales bacterium
TGAAGTTGCCCCAAGACCACACAACTCTGGCCATCATACCATAGAAGCTTGTGTGACATCTCAATACGAAATGCATTTGCGTGCTATTTTGGGTCTACCATTAGGTGATACATCGCTTTCCAGACCAGCTGTAATGGTCAATCTCTTAGGGGAAAAAGGCTTTAGCGGCCCCGTAAATTACCAAGGTATTGAAGATTGTTTGGAAATAGAGGGTGTTTATCCACACCTATATGGCAAAAAAGAAACAAAACCTTTTAGAAAAATGGGACATGTCACAATACTTGATGAAACTCTAGAAAAAGCCATAGAAAAAGCTAAATTTGTTCAAAATACCTTAAAAGTAATATCCTGAAATGACAAATCCAATAGTAAGTATCATTATGGGTTCGGATTCTGACCTTCCTATCATGCAACAAGCAGCAGAAATACTCCAATATTTTGGGATAAGTTACGAGATCAGTATTGTGTCTGCGCATAGAACGCCTGAAAGAATGTTTGACTTTGGGAAAAACGCCCATCTTCGAGGGATTAAAGTAATTATTGCAGGTGCAGGTGGTGCCGCTCACCTACCAGGCATGGTGGCATCTATTACACCCTTGCCGGTAATAGGTGTACCAGTCAAATCAAGTAATTCAATAGATGGATGGGATTCTATTTTATCTATCCTTCAGATGCCTGGTGGTATTCCTGTGGCTACGGTAGCTTTAAATGGAGCAAAAAACGCTGGAATTCTTGCCGCTTCCATCATTGGAAGCAGTGATCAAAGTGTTTTAGAAAAAGTATCTTCTTACAAAACAATGCTAAAAGAAGAAGTATTGGCTAAAGCAGAAAAACTAGAAAGCTCATTTGCTAATAAAGAGTACTAAAAACAAATAATTTTTGAATATTATAATGATCATGTCAAAAAGAAATTTTATTCTAAACACTTTCATGAAAAAATGTCCAAGATGTCAGGAAGGCGATTTATTTACGAAACCATTTGAATTTTCGAAGCCAATATCTATGCCAGAGCAATGTTCCGTTTGTAACCAAAAATTTGAACCAGAACCAGGATTTTATTATGGTGCAATGTTTCTATCATACATTATATCTGCCTTTTTCTTTCTCGGAATTATCGGTACTTGTCTCATTGTGTTCAAATTTTCACTTAATGTGTCTATGTCTATACTGTTGGTAATTGCTGCCTTGACTTATATGTTTTTCCTTAGGATATCTAGATCTTTATGGATAAATATTATGGTAAAATACGATCCGAAGGCAAAAGAGAATAAAAGCACACAATCCTTTGGTTACTAATTATTTGCAGATTTGAAAAATAGATTTAACAGACTTACATCCAAAGAATGGCTCCCTTTCCAAAAGTCATGGTTTAGATATGATTCAGAAGAAAAATTACTGACTGAAAACATAAGATTTTTTGTTAGGGAAGAAGTTACGGAAGAAAAAATATTGTATCACGGCCCCAATCTTGATCTTGTATCTAGTATCTGTCAGGAAAATAATGTGGACGTTATTACAGGGCAAGATTACGATGATGATGTCCTGCAGTATGCCATTATTGACTTAAGAAATACTTTAGGAAATATTAGACAAATATCAGAATATCAGTCTATTAAAGATGAAACAATCAAGTTATCTGAAAAGGTATTTAAAACACTTGCTCATAGGAGATTTTTAACAGTATTGATACCAAATGTTTTTATTGGTCATAAATATATGCCTTTGGCTTGGGACTTAGCCTGGCAAATTGGTTCAATGTACAGCCTTAAAGATGAAAAAATAGCTTGTACGAATGACACAATGACCATATCTTCAGTCAATCCACATACTTTTATTCCCAATAATAAAACATTTTATTGTTTGTATTTTAGGAAAGATGAAAATTCAAGTGGCGTATATGAAGAAAAAGTACACCAACTATTCGAAAATAAAGAGCCAAAGTTGGTCAAAAATAAGTTCAAAGGTAGTATTCCTGGTTGGTTTATCCTTAAACCACAACCACGTAAGAAGAACGAAATTCTCCACCCTGCCAAATATCCTGAAGAATTGGTAACGATGTTTATTAATGAATTTACTGAAGAAAATGACAATGTATTTGATCCTATGTCAGGTACAGGAAGTACTCAAGTAGCATCATTAAAGTCCGGCCGAAATGCCTTTGGCACAGAGCTGAGTCCATTTTTTGCAGAAATTGCAAATGGTCGATGTAACGAGATTGTACAACCAACGCAAAAAGATTTGTTTCAAGCACCTATAGACCAAAAGTTCATATTATTAAATAAAGATGCTAGAGAAATCACTATAAACGACTTTCCTCTGATCGACTATCTTATTACTTCACCGCCTTACTGGGATATGCTGAATATGAAAGGAGCAGAAAACCAAGCAAAAAGAGTGGAGAAAGGTTTACAAACAAATTATTCAGACAATACAGAAGATCTAGGAAATATAGCTGATTATCAACAATTTATCACAGATCTGTCTAATGTTTACTTCAACATTATTGATATCATGAAATCAGGGTCCTACTTAACCATTGTAGTTAAAAACATAAAGAAAAAGGGTAAAAACTATCCGTTTGCGTGGGATCTTTCTGATATGCTGATGAGTAAACTAACCTTGTTGCCGGAGACATTCTGGTGTCAAGATGATATCAATCTCGCCCCTTATGGATATGGAAATACCTTTGTAAGCAATACATTCCACCAATACTGTCTTAATTTTCAAAAGCCCTGATTTAAAGATACTTAAATGAGTATTCTATAATATTTCATAATAGTTAATTTTCGTTTCATATCATTTATTGAAAAAAATGCGCAAAAAAGATCCTTAATTGCGCATTCCAGATATATTTCTACTTCAACTTATTATTCACAGTATTATCCACCTTAAATGACATTTTACCACATTGTTCTTTAGGAGCTGTCAGGTCAGGTTGGAATTTATATCCTCGAGCAGCCTTTAAATAATTTTTTAGCGTCTGCTTATCTCTAATAGTCGTTTCAGCATTATTTAGTTCTACATACGTAACCAATCCAGCTCTATTGATACAAACTTTTACAGATACTCTTCCACTAACTGTGGTAGCTGACTTTGCAGCACTCATATCTCTATAAATGATTTTTCTACCAAACACGCCATCTCCTGATCCATCATACAGACCTGTCCCATCACTAGCATTTCCAGCACCAGAGTCGCCATCATTACCTTTGTCTTTTCCAGCACCTGTACCCGTATTGCCCTTACCTGTACCGCCATCTTTACCGTCTACCGTTGAAGGTTTTGATGTCGATGTACCAGTTGTAGAGCCTGATGTGGAACTGGTAGAAGCACTAGTACTAGGTTTAGTAGGAACTGGCTTACTTGTCGGTGCGGTTGGTTTCTCCACAACTTTGACTGGAGACTCTTCGATAGGTGTTTTTGTTTCAATTACCTCATCCTTAGTGACAACAGGTGTTGGCATTTTGATATCAGGTTTTGGAACATCGATTACTTGAGGCTGTGTTGTTTCAATAACTTCTGGTTGAGTAGCTTGCTCTTGTTGCGGTTGTTCAGGAGTCTCCTGCGGAGCTGACTCAGACTTTGCTCTTTGTGCACCTTCATCCTCGTGCGCAAATTTACTCAGAGAACTTTCTTCAAAAGTAAAATCAACTTTCACTGCGAAAGGTGGTTGCTCATCTTCTTTATCTAACTCAACTTGGGGTAAATAATAAAAAAAGGCAATCAACAAAATCAATAGATGGATAACAAAAGAAATTCTCTTTCCAGTATTTTTATTCTTATCTTCAAAAGCAAATGCATTATTCATACCAAAATATTTTGTTACTAATTAAATTAATAAGATGATCAAATTCAGAATATTGACGTATATATAACGTTAAATGTTCTTAATTATTTATTAAATTATTGCAAAAATACAGAATTTATACATATTACAAATTATTTGCAAATAATAATACCGTTTATGAATTAATTTCTATCAAAAACTGCTTTAAAAACAACTCCAAAAAGCGATGCCTTTCTTCTGCTACTCTTTTGCCTTCTTTAGTTTTCATTTTATCTTTTAGCAGTAAAAGCTTTTCATAAAAATGGTTAATCGTAGTACCTTGATTCTTTTTATATTCTTCTCTTGACATATTTAACAGTGGTGGTATATCTAGATCATACATTTTTCTCCCTTTAAATCCACCATAACTGAATGCACGTGCTATTCCTATAGCACCTAATGCATCAAGTCTGTCTGCATCTCTAACTATATCCAGCTCTTTGGATGCAAAGTCAGAAAAAGCATGGCCACCTTTGAATGACATATTTTCAATGATGTTAACGGTATGATCAACTTTATCTTTTGCTATTCCTAATTTCTCAAGTATCTCTCGAGCTAAAGTAGGACCAATTGATTCATCCCCACTATGAAACTTTGCATCTGCAATATCATGTAATAGCGCAGCATATTCAATCACATCTACATCGACAATCAGCTCAGTTCTTGCGATTTGTAGGGACATTTTATGTACTCTATCAATATGTGACCAATCGTGTCCAGCCTCAGCATCTGAAAGTTTCCCTTGCACAATGCCTATTATGGTTTCTCTTAATGAATGTCCTTCCAAACCTACTTTTTATCGAAATAATACCCAATATATAATTCCATACTTGCTCCTGTTCTACTTAATGTAGACCCAACACCGTATGATGCTAAAACACCTACCTTCAATTTACTGTATCTGTCTCCAAATTCGTCCAAAATAACTCCGCCTTGTACTGCCAACATACTAGTACTAGAAAATCCAGCACCTGCCCAAAATGCATTTTGCTTCTCAAACTTCAAACCATAAAGTACATCTATTATGTCAGGATTGACAATATTTGCAGTAATCATAGGCTCAAAGTAGCTATCGTAGTTATAAAACCTTCCACCTACATTAAAATGAATATGACTCTGTCTTACTTGGTCAAAATCATTTACCAAAACTTCTGTGGTATATATTTGACTCATCGC
>JBBRJL010000254.1:0-4964 GCA_038219375.1 Chitinophagales bacterium
TCCTACATTGATATATGTAGCAGCTTGGGTATATAAGTTTGGCCTAGGTTTAATAGGATAATCGTCCGAATGAAATATTATATCATAGCAGGAGAAGCATCAGGTGACTTACATGGTTCTAATCTTATGTCAAGTCTCAAAAAGAAGGATATTGGTGCTGAATTTAGATTTTGGGGAGGTGACAGGATGATTAATGAAGGTGGACAAATTGTGACACATTATAGAGAAATGGCTTTTATGGGTTTTCTGGAGGTCATAAAAAACCTACGAACAATATTAGGTTTTCTCAAAAGATGTAAAGTAGATATCTTAGACTACAAGCCTGATGTCTTAGTGCTTATAGATTATCCTGGTTTTAATCTTCGGATTGCTAAATGGGCTAAAAAACAAGGGATTAAGGTCGTATATTATATCACACCACAGGTGTGGGCATGGCACAAGAGCAGGGTTTATGACTTAGGTAAATATACAGACAAGTTGCTGGTTATCTTACCATTTGAAGCTGCTTTTTTCGAAAAATATGGTTTTGATGCTGTCTATGTTGGCCATCCACTGCTGGACGCGATAGAAAAATTTAAGCCAAATAATGACTTTTTACCTTCGTCCCTCAATTCTGAAAAAACATTGCTTTCTCTTCTCCCCGGCAGTAGGAGACAGGAAATTTCCGTCATGCTTCCTATCATGCTAGAAGCTGTCCAAAATAGTGAAATGAATGTCATTATTGCAGGTGCTTCTGCCATAGAACCAGATTTTTATCATCAAATTATTTCAAAGTATAATTCAAACACTAACATACATTTGGTACACGATCGTACATATGATATTCTTTCGTTCTCAGCATATGCTTTGGTAAGTAGCGGCACAGCTACCTTAGAGACAGCTCTTTTTAGAGTTCCACAAATCGTCTGTTACAAAGGTAGTGCCATTTCCTATCTGATCGCCAAACAATTGGTAGACTTAAAGTACATTTCTTTGGTTAATCTGATCGCTGACAAAGAAATAGTGAAAGAACTCATACAAAATGATCTTACTTCTGAAAATATCAATACGGAACTACTAAAATTGATCAAAGAAAAAGATGTCATAAAAAGTGGATATGATGATCTTAAAATCAAGCTTGGAAGCAAAGGAGCATCAGATCGAGCAGCAAATGAAATATATCAATTGGTAATTTCCAAATGAATTTACTAATCGAACTCCAAGAAAAATTTCTGAATGACATCCAATATTTGAGGTGGCAAGAGTGGCTTAGTACCTTCATGCAGATAGCGAGTGTCTGGTATGCGCGCAAAAACAATATCTTGGTCTACCCTACCGGAATTATTGGCGTACTATTGGCAGCTTGGGTGTATTTTTTAATATCAAATCCTCCCCTTTATGCAGATGGTGTACTTAATATCTACTACTTTTTTATGAGTCTATTTGGCTGGTATAACTGGTCAAAAGTAGACCAAACAAAAGAATTGGTTTATAAGATAACGTGGTGTACGAAGTCAGAATTGGTTTATGGTGTCTTGGGCTGTGGTATTGGATGGGTATGTATTTACTTGATGCTAAACTTCTATACGAATAGCGATACACCTATTTTGGATTCGATGGTTTCGGCAAGTGCCTTTACTGCGATGTGGTGGATGGCATTAAAAAAAGTGGAAAATTGGTTGGCGTGGATCGTATCAAATATCGTTGCAATCCCACTTAACTTTTATAAAGGTTTTATGCTCTTTACGGCAATGTACATCATATTTCTTGTAATGGCTTGGGCTGGATATCGTACATGGAAAAAGGATGCCATTAACTCAAATGTCTAATCAATGGGTCCACTCAAAAAAGTAATTACAATATCTATTAATACAATTTATATCTATAATAAATTCATAATTATACGCTAACATTTAGTAGTCACCCATTGATGTTTTCCCCCCTTTAGTTAGTCACCACTTTGGGGTCAGAGGGTAGCCAATGCAGGTTAAGGGGTAAAAACGGTCGATTATCAAAAAGGTAGCGTTTTCAGAATGGACTCAATCAATCAAATGATTTCAAGCGCCAATGTGATCATTTGCTCAAAGGATAATTCTCTATCTTTGGTATCCATCGCTTCTTCGGTTATCAAGAAGTCAGATATCGTGCACATCACCAATGCTGCTGCATCAAGTGACATTGCTGTAAGTAGCAATGCATAACCTTCCATTTCCAGACAACTCACACCCATTTTTGCCCAACGTTCCCATTCGCTTTTGCCAAAATTATAAAAATTGTCTGTCGTGAGTATATTACCCACATGAAAAGGTAATGTCATACTTTTAGCTTTGGTAACAGCTGTCGATAATAATTCGAAATCTGACAATGCAGCAATCTGACCATTGATATTAAATTGCTGACTAAAGCTTGAATTGGTAGAAGCGCCTTGTGCAATGACGATATCTTTTAATTTTATATGCGGTTGGATAGAACCCGCAGACCCTACCCTTATTAGTTTTTTGACACCATAAAATTTGATGAGTTCATAAGCATAAATACCCATCGATGGCATACCCATTCCTGTGCCCATGACAGAAACTCTTTTACCTTGATAATATCCCGTATATCCAAACATATTGCGTACTTTATTAAATTGTACGATGTCTGATAAGAAATTTTCAGCGATAAATTGTGCTCTTAGCGGGTCGCCAGGCAGAAGTATAGATTCAGCAATATCCCCTTCTTGGGCTTCAATGTGTGGTGTCGGCATTTTGATACATTTTAAAGAAAAAGTAAGGTAGAAAAAATAAATTAAACGAAATGATATCCGCCCCTATAAATATTAATATTTAACAAGGCGGTCATCCAAAATTGCTGCTTCGATTTCCACGACCTTCATAAAATTAACTTGTTTATGATGCGGATTTATTATAATATTGTACTCTTTAGGTACCAAAACACTTGGGACACGCATTGCAAATACATCTTTTTTGAAAAATAGTTCATCTGTGATATCCCACAATTTCGTATTGTTAAATGATAAAATATCTCTAGGCAAATCTTTCAATTCAACGGTATAAATGTATTCTTCATCAATTTCTAATGATATAAATACATAGTCCATTTTTAATGCTGATGCACTATTAAAATGTACTATCAATTCAAGCAATGCCAGTGATCTCGCTTCACTTGTGTATAATGCCGCCACTCCTGGTCTATTCCATCTTCCACCGTACAGTCTTGCTCCTTCACCAGTTAGATCATCTTTATACTTATCTCTTGTAATCCGATATAGTTTTTTCATGCAAAAACACCGTGCTCGATCCTACCCAAGATCTGATTAATAAGCTGAAATCCAAAAGGTGTATCCAAATAATCTAAAGGAGACCTTCCCTCCAATGAAGACATAGGAGACTTTAACCAATCGCTAAATCCTAATTGATCCCCTATTACATCCAAACCCCTATGATATAACATACCAAGCTGAATAACCTTGGATGAAGCATCAGAATCTAGAATAAAGTCATGGTCATATCTCTGTAATGTACGTAACGAAACATGAAGAATCTTGCTAATCTCGATCTGCGTCAGCCCCATTAAGTCGCCCAGCTGTAATAGATATCCAGTCTTTATACCTTTGCGTGCATGACGTATAATACTAAGGTCTGCACCTTGGTAATCTGTAGATGTTGCACTACTGATGTAAGCTGCTGCAGGCTCACTAGCTAGGTAAGAAAAATCTGAAACATTTTGATACTTTTTCATAAAGCGTTATTTGTCACAAATATAATGACATTTTGCATGCTTGTCAAGTATATTTTAATTTTTTTTTATTTTTTTTACGATTTTTTTATAAAACCAATTTTATCCATAGCAAAAGTAAACTCATTTTAGTTAAACTTATTCGAGATTTTAATACTCACTATCCGCCACTAAGGATGCATTAAAATACAAATCTGAAGGTCTTGGCGGACCCAATTTAATTTCTTTTGGCTAGAAAGCTCTAATTTATTGATCTTTGACCACACATAAAGCTATTTCAATTTATTTCTCAAGTGTGAATAGACGATCCGTAAAAAGAATCCTGAGTTATCTATCGTTGGCCCTTCAAATTCATTTGCGTTATTATCTAGCCAATTATTGTCACCAGCAAAATAATAGCCAGCTTCTATACCCCATGCATCTGAGACTTTGCGCGTTTTGCGAATTTCTTGCCTTACAAGATAGTCATACCTAACAGACAACCTATGAAAACCATTTGTGCTACTCAAAGTACTTGTGGTTTTGGTATTAATTCTATCTTCAAAATTAGTTGGATTGAAATTATTTGTGATGACTAATCCACTTAAGTCCAAACCAAGGCCATAATTTAATGATAAACGATAATTACTTTTCTTCAATACATTATAACCTATCAAAAGCCCAAAATTCCCGCCACCAAGAGAAAAGTCATTTATACCTGCGGATGGACTACCAAAATTAATAAAAGAGTTTGACTCAAATCCCAAGGAAATACGCTCATAAAAAACGGCCTGAGCACCAAAGTTAATCCCATAATAACGCCCTGTAAAACCACTGACATTAGAAGTAAACAACCTCTTATTTAGATCTGATAAATCGTTGTTTCTAAACCCGATTCCAAGATTCCATTGCCAAGCAACTTTATTTAATTCTGGCTGTGACAATAATGCTTCTTGCGCACAAACTGAGTATGAAAATACAATAAAAACTAACACGACAAAGTGCTTCTTCATGATATTGAATTTTATATTTTAAGGTATTAAATAATTCTATTACAAAACTTTACATATTAGCTTTTTTTAACTTTTTTACTATAACTGCCAGTGACAGTCTAATCTTATGAAACTCCATTGGCTCATTAAGATGTTCTGCAATGGCTGCTAGTGCCATCTCTTGACCTGCCTTATTCCAGGCTTTTTCTACTAAGTTGACATCAGAAGCAGTGATATATTTTGACATATCAATAGGCTCATCTTTTGTATATA
>JBBRJL010000255.1:0-4961 GCA_038219375.1 Chitinophagales bacterium
CAAGGATTTCTTGTGATTTGGTGATCAGGTTTTCTAGGTCTTCGATACTTGTGGCATCAGCAGGAATGATCTCGCAGTTGAGTTTGGTCGCCAATTCGTTGATTTCACCCAAACGCATTGCTACAGGTGCATTGGTCAACACAATTTGAGCGCCTTCTTCCACACATCTTTCTGCTACTTTCCACGCAATAGATTTATGATCCAACGCACCAAATATGATTCCTTTTTTACCTTGTAATAGACCGTGTCCCATTTCTTGATTATTTTACTTGGGTGCAAATATAAATAATTAATGCTAAAAGTGAACCCTTGTGATATTTATTGTTGTCAATATGATTTCTAATATGGCATAATTGATTCCACTTCGAAAATGTTACTCATTTGATAATCAGCTGTTTTTACCCTCTAACCCGTTTACGGCATCAATTATTAAATATTTCTGACAATCTGAATGTGATGCCATGTGTCCTAAATCCATTTTTGTCAAAAGCCCACGTATAATCTACATCAAATAACGGTACCGGACCAATTTTGAAATTTTCTAGGCCTACTATTAGCTCTACATATTCTCCATTTCTTGGCTCATACATTGCGGATACGGCAGCTATCATCTTGAGACTAGTTTTATTGAGTAGTGGTATTTTGTCAATAATATACCCATTAAAATGATGACGGAAATTGACCAAGCCATAATATCTATCTGTACTATAACTGTAAAATGGCATAAGGTTGAAAGTAGCTAGATCTGGTGCAATAGGCATGTAAGATTCATTCCCAATAGGGTGGAAGAAATCTCCAAAAAATGTTGGATCAGCACCCAAGAAGGTTCCGTATTCCACGTTGTAACTAAAATACCCCAATAGTTTTGCCCGCACATATCTGTCTCTCAGTCTTAGCGAAAGCTTATGGAAAGTACTCGATTGATCATCCAATGCAATTCCCATCGTGTAATCAATTTCAATATTTGGCCAGTCAGATACATCACGTATCTTGACATTGGGGTAGCTGCTGTATTTTTGATAAGGTCGCAATAAAATGTTCAAATGATTGCGTACATACTGATTTTCTTGATAATATTCTGCCCCAAAATCCGCTCTAGGTATATTTTCTGCATACGCTAGATCTTTTTTTCTAAAACTGTAATTGGTAGTATTTGTCAGCGGTTTTCTTTTAGCATATTCTGTTGAAAAATCAATATATATTCCATTAGAAATCTCTTGTCTATATCCAGCTTTCACGAAGTTATTTTGGAATAACCTTATGCCATTAAGTTTGTACATAAGAGATCTCCAAGAGTTGTTCCTTTCATTGATCGGTTCATTTTGATCAAATTGTTGGTTCCTTCTACCACCAGAGAGATTGAAGTGGCCGAGACTTTTATTGTCAAATTGGTAGTCCACTTCAAGCCATGGTTTCAGCAATTTGTCTGAAAATCCATATTCAATATTAGGTGTGATGGAGAGTTTTCTATATGTGGAGTCTGACCATTGCCATTTGCCAGCCAAAGTGAGCTTGTAACCTTCTAAAGCATTAAATCGAACACTTGATAACGGACTTGGAAAAGATATAGACCTATTTTCGAATGAATTATTCCAAGTATAACCCATGATCAAGTTTATAACCTTAAATTTATTTCCCACTCGATCTACTGAATCCATATATGATTTTGAATTCCAAATTCTACTCAGTGAGTCCTTCCGAATATAGTCTCTTTCTTCTTCCATCGTCAATGGTATCGGTCGCTCAGCCTTCCAGAATGCAGTATCTTTGTTTAAAGCGGACTGTTCTACCCTGAATTTTTCATTATTGGTAAATATGGATGAAAGATCTTTTTCGAGTTGATATTTTGAAAAAATGTAAGAAAATGTGCCACCCATTTTAAAACCGAAAATACCAGCATTGAAGTCTATCACTTGACTGAAAAGTCGCCAAGTATTTGGCTTTTTGACAGGGACAAATATTTGCCTGAGATTGATAGTATCCAAAAAGCTGCTTTTGAGTGAACTACCATAAAACTGGACATCCAAGCTCTGTATATTCCACAAGTTTTCTATGATGTAAATGTGTCCACGCAACAAGGGTGCATTGGCTGATTTGGGTATTATTTTTATTTTATTAATGGTAAGTCCATCGTTATCTATGGTAGTTTTTTCAAGTATATAATTATAATGTGACAAAGCATTATCTGCAATAGGTGACACGATAGACCTACCAAAACTCATATATTCGTCATACATATCAAATGAAAACATCGAAAACTGATTGGCCGTAAAAAGTGAATTTTCTCCTGAGGTGACAGAAGAAAGCATGATTTCTTTGGTTTTATCTGGCTTTATAAAATAGTACTTAGATTTCGACTCCGAAAGGTAGATGATACCTTGTCTAGCAGTATCTAGTACACCACCCATGTCTCCTATGTCTTGTCCAAGAACTGATTTTGGTGCATCTGTGATTTTGACGGAACCTTTGACATAAAGATCTGCTTCAAAACTATTGACTTGGTTTTTATAATATTTTCGCTTTTGGATAGCTTTACGAATGATGGCGTAAGCAGGATCTTCTCGATTGGCTGAGATGGTGAGTTCGGTAACGATATTGTCTGGTTCAAGCGCTATACTGTACTTTTGTTTTTGGCCTGAATAGTTGATGCTGAGCGTTTGTTTTTTATATCCTACATATTGAAAAATAAGGTTGTAAGCACCATTTTCTTCTATTGACAATTCATAATATCCTTCCGCATTACTCACAGTACCCGTAGACGTATTTTCGATATAAATGGTGGCGTAGGGTAGGGTGTCGCCTGCTGTACTTTTGATATGGCCGACGATCTGACCAAAACAATTTGTACTTACTACTACTAAAATAAAAAAAAATATATTTCTAATCATTGATGATTAACGGTTTTGTTATAAAAGGCAAAATCAGGGAATCAAAATTGCTTTAGCCTTATTTCTATTTTGATTAATTATGATTCTTACAACTAAACGGTGTTGAATCAAATCGTATAACGTTCCAAAAGTATAAATTATTTATTATTCAAAAACTTTTTATAGCTGAATACTTTTCAAAAAATTCCAAAATCTGTATCTCATTCCAGTAATATGAAGACCCAAAGGTAGTAAATCCTACATGACCGCCATATTTTGGGGTCATTAAAAATAAGTTAGCATTATTTTTTGCAGCTTCATAAGGGAAAGAAGCTTTGGACAAAAAACTATCATCCAAGGCATTGATCATAAGTGCTGGAATCGATATGTTTTTCAGAAAAGGTAGAGAACTACATTGTCTGTAATAATCCTTGGCTTCTTTAAACCCATGTAACGAAGAAGTATAATATTCATCAAAATCCCATAAAGTTTTCAATTTTTCGAGATTCGATAAGTCTACTAGGTCAGGAAATAATTTATTTTTTTGTATTAATTTTACTTTCAATGTATCCAGAAACCTTTTTTCGTATAGGCGATTCTGACCTTCCATGATTCTGACACTACCACCTTCTAGATCACATGGCACTGAGGTACCAGCTACTGCAATAATTTTATCTGAAAGGTTATATTTTTGGTCGCCAAGATATTTCATGGTCACATTTCCACCTAGACTGAAACCAGCAATACATATCTCGTCGTACTCACCTTGTATTTGTTGCACAAAATGATGCAAATCTTCTGTGAAGCCACTGTGGTACATCTTAAGTTGGCGGTTCATCTCACCACTACATGATCTGAAATTTATAGCTGCAGCATCCCAATGATGATCTATAAATGCATTTGCCGTCCCGACTATATATTGTGAACTTGATGATCCCTCTAGACCATGTAATAGTACTACAAGTCTACTATATTTCCTACTACTCCAATCTACATCGTAAAAGTCATCATCTTCAGTTTGGAATCGTTCCCTATCGACAAATGTAGCTGGTTTTTTTCTAAATAAATATGGATAGAAAGTGTTAAAATGTCCATTGCGGAGCAACCAAGGTGGTTTGTAATTTGGGTGTTCTATGATGGGCATAAACTATTACTTAAGTGGACGGATACCTTCATATATTTCAATGACTTTGTCTGGATAATCTGTAATGATTCCGTCTACCCCCATATTGATTATTTTGGTTATGTCTTGTTCTTCATTTACTGTCCAAGGTATTATTTTCAAACCATTTTTGTGGCAATACTTCACTAGTTCATCATTCACTAATTTATAGTGTGGACTATATATGGTAGGTTCAAAATCTAATTTAGCGAGTTTGGTTTCTACATAGCCAGTATCACCTACCAGAAAAGCAGTGTCTATTTTATAATCCATCCGATGTAAGATATTAAGTGGTTTTTCATCAAAACATTGCACATTACATTTGTCTTTTATCCCTTTGGAAATAATAAGATCATAGACTAATTTTGTAAAAGCTTCTGCAGTAGGATGGTAAACATTTTCTTCGTTTTTGGAATATTTTATTTCTATATTATAGTTGACAGGTGGCAGATTTTTTGACAAGATATAGTGTTCTACTGTATCAATAACGGCTAAGAGCGTAGGTTTGTATGTTTTGATTTTTGATTGAATCGGAAATTTGGGATGACCTTTTATACCTACATCATATCGTTTGATCTCCTCATAGTTCATTTCGAATATATTAAATGACATTTGATTGTCTTCAGTAATGTCTTTTCCATCAGGATGTGTCGATATCTCATGGTTGAAAAACGGCTCATGAGAGACTATCACTTGGCTGTCTTTAGATATGACTACATCTAGTTCTAACGTTGTGACACCGAGATCTACAGCTTTTATAAATGCTTCGATGGTATTTTCAGGAAGGAGTCCTCGGCATCCTCTATGGCCTTGAATATCTAGATGCTTCATTATCTTAGTTGGTTCATTACAAGATGAAATAAGTAAAAACAATATTCCCCAAAAATACCATCTCATGCCCTCAGTATTTTTTTATTTTTAGAGAATGATAC
>JBBRJL010000256.1:0-4951 GCA_038219375.1 Chitinophagales bacterium
GTTGCCACTATAACATTCGATAGACCAGAGAAATTCAATAGTTTCATACGACCGATGGCCTTAGCTCTGCAAGAAATATTGGATAAGGTAGCTGTGGACCCTTCAGTACGATGTATTGTTTTGACTGGTTCTGGAAAAGCATTTTGTGCGGGACAAGATCTACAAGAGGCTACGGATCCTGATGGGCCTGCTTTAACAAAAATAGTAAGTGAACATTTTAATCCTATTATTTCAAGGATAAGAAAGATTCCAAAACCAGTCATTGCTGCAGTAAATGGTGTGGCGGCTGGTGCAGGTGCTAATATTGCATTAGCGTGTGACATTGTGATAGCTACGGAATCGGCGTCATTTATACAGGCTTTCAGTAAGATTGGTTTAATTCCTGATAGTGGGGGAACATATACACTACCAAGGTTGATTGGCTTCCAAAGATCTTCTGCACTGTTGATGCTCGGAGATAAAGTGAGCGCAAAAGATGCACAAGCTATGGGCATGATATATAGATGTGTCGCTGACGAAATGTTTAAAAGTGAAGTGGGTAAAATAGCAACACAATTAGCCAATATGCCAACTTATGGATTGGCTTTGACCAAAGAAGCACTGAATCAGTCGTTTGAAAATACGCTTGAAGGCCAATTGGATTTAGAAGATAAGTTGCAGACTTTGGCTGGTAATAGCGATGACTATCGAGAAGGTACATCTGCTTTTCTAGAAAAACGAGTTGCTATATTTAAGGGTTCTTAATTGATGTTAGCATTTTTCTTTCAGAACTGTCTTAAAGAGATTTGGTTTGTAAATAGGTCATTTAAAATTTATATTTATACCATATTTTAATTAAAATTTTGGGTTGGAATTGTATTCTAAGTAAACATTGATAAGTATGAAAATTTTGAAAAATACAAAAGACATTTCCAATATCCTAGAAAGTATAGCTGCTTATGAAGGCGAAGAATTAGACTTACTTGCTTCTCTGGTGTTTGCTATAAGACCTTCTGGGAAAGAAATGAAAAGTAGTGATGTTGAAAGATTTGACGAGTTAGTTCAAAACTTAAAGGATGATACGTCAAAGAGGGTAGGGCTCAGAAGTTACTTTATCAGAATTACCAAAAATCAAAGAATTAGTACAACGTTAACAGATGCCAATATCATTTCTGGTATTGATTTCTGGAGTGAATTATGGAATAGATTATCATACAAAATCTTACCAGATCAACCAGAAAAAGGTTCCATAGATAATTTGTTGGTTAATGTTTTTTACCAAGAGTCTGATGGAAAATGGGTAAGTAGTCTTACTGATGATAAAACAAATAACCTACTCAACCTACTCGAATTTAAGGGAATTTATGAATATGAGCTGAATGATTTTGTAATTCAGGAGATATTATTTGCTATAAAAGTACTTTCTCTAAGGATTACTGGCAATGCGTTTGAAAGACAAGTATTAAGAATGGTACCCGAATATGCCAATCTTAAAAGTCCTTTTGCATCACTTCAAACCGAAATAAATCGTTTCCTGAAAGGTTTGGGAAATGGTACATCGTCCAGAAACGATGATGATGAACATTACAAACAAATATTAATACTCAATAAACAATGTCGAGATTTTATTACGAAAGCATATGCAAATAAGGATAAATACGGAATAAGTTTTAAGGTACATCAACATTTGATGTTGATGGAGCGGCTGCTTGATAGATTGTTTTTGATTTTTGACATGATTATTGTTGACCCTAATGTAAGTAGTGAAACTAAGATGTTACGTTTTGTAACATCACTTATTGAATTTAACTCTGGCAAATCTAAGGTATTTGGTTATATAAATAAGTCGACACAGATTATGGCCAATGAGATTACGAGAAATATTGGACTCAAAGGCGAGCAATACATCACGCAAACGAGTAAGGAATATTGGAAGATGCTCAAGACAGCAGGTGGTGGTGGTATCATAGTAGCTTTGGCGTGTATTGTTAAGATGAATCTATCAAGTGTCGAGGCAAGTCTTTTTGTCAAGGCCTTTTTGTATAGTATGAATTATTCTTTTGCGTTTATAGCCATCTACTTGCTGCACTTCACCTTAGCTACTAAGCAACCTGCAATGACAGCCGCTACATTGGCCCAAGCGATTGAAGACGATCAAAAAACAACCAAAAATTTTGAATCTTTATCCCAATTGGTTGCGAGGGTTTGGCGGTCACAATTTATTGCATTTACAGGCAATGTATTTATGGCTTTTCCAGTTGCGTTAGGATTGTTGTATTTATGGGGTTTGATTTTTGAAACTAATCCTGCTGCATATAAGGCTTCCAAAATGATATACGAGTTAAATGTCTTTTCTTCTCCTGCCATTTTTCATTCAGCTATTGCAGGTGTATTTTTATTTCTTTCAGGATTGATAGCTGGCCATGTTTCTAATAAAACTAAATATCGAAGAGTTCCCCAAAGAATTAAAGAACATCCGGCACTTAAGCAAATTTTGAGTAGTGGGACAAGAGAAAAACTAGCATCTTTTTATGAAAAAAATTGGGGAGGCATCATTAGTAATTTTTGGTTTGGGGTATTTATGGGATCAGTCAGTACTTTTGGGGTGTTTATGGGTTTAGATTTAGATATAAGGCACATCACATTTGCAGCAGGAAATTTTGGATTGGGTTTGTACGGAATGAACTTTGTAATATCAACTTATGACGTCATCATGTCGATAATAGGAATTGGGTTTATAGGTTTTATAAATTTTACGGTTAGTTTTACCTTATCATTGATGCTTGCATTGCGGTCTAGAGGAATTCCATTCAGGGCATTGACATCGATTCTAAATGCAGTATTTAATTATTTTTTAAAATATCCTTCATCTTTTTTCTTTCCTACAGCATCAAAGAATACAATACCCCACATGGAGAGTGAATCTTTAGACACATCAAAGCCTACTTAATATCCCTAATTTTTGCAATCAAATTTACTTTAAGGATAAGCTATTTTTAAGGTAAGTACTGCATAAATAAAGTAGTCCTACTTCGACAATTCTTTAGCTCGCTTTTCTGCAGCAAGCAAACCTTCTTTTATAGAATCGGCTAACCCTCGATCATTAAATACTTTTAGGGCGGCTTCCGTTGTACCACCTTTCGAAGCTACAGCGCTTATGAGTTCATCCAAGCTCAACTCTGCATTATTAATCAAGTGATAAGATCCGAGCATGGTCTGTTTTACAAATTGAAGGGCTGTACCTTCGTCAAAACCCATTTGTTTGCCAGTTTCAACCATACTTTTTACAAAATAATAGAAATATGCAGGCCCGCTACCACTCAGCGCAGTCACGGCATCTATCATAGACTCATCTTCTATATATATGGATCTACCAGTTGCATTTAAGAGATTCTCCACTTTGAAAAGTTTTGAAATACTAATGCCTTCTGCTGATGTAAAACCCGTGATACCCATACCTAGCATGGCAGGTGTGTTTGGCATGGCTCGTATCACGTATTTATGATTTAGTAATGTTTGGATTTTAAGGATATTAATTCCTGCCATGATAGAAAGGACAATTTGGTCATCGTGCAACTTACCATTTAGGTCTTTTGCCAAAATTTCAAAATCTTGCGGCTTTACAGCAAGTATGATCAAGTCATAATTTTTTATTCGATCATTTATTACATTGACTACGACACCTTCTCTAAGTTTGGTTAGAGAAGAGCACCTTTCTTCATTTTTCTCAATCAGAAGTAAATTTTCTTTTTTTACTAAATCGTATTGGACAAACGACCGAGCGAAAGCAAGTCCCATATTTCCACATCCTAATATTGCTATTTTCATTAATTATACATTTTGATTCAGAAAAATAATACTGTTAAAACACAAATATAAGGTTAGTTTGATATAAAATTATGAAAATAGCTTTCAAACATACAAATGTTTTGGTATTCTAACAATTAGATAATTTACCTTTCATCTATTATTATTCACTTTTGGTAGAGTATAAATGGATTTTGGTATGAAGTGTGCAACTTCAGAAATCGATTTTGCGTCTTTGTAGTATAAATATTTTAGTAATAATTTTAATTTTTTAAACCTATAAATACATATAAAATGAAAAGTGTAAGAAGTTTATTAGCAGTAGTTTGTTTTGCAGTGGTTTCTAATTTTGCAATAGGTGCGGAAACACCAAACAACAGAAAACCTGAAGGCGCACAGATTCAAGCCTACTTGAAAGGAATCGACTTTAATAAAATCGTGAAAGCCGATACAAAAGTAAATATCAGCTTCATGATTAATGCTCAAAATGAAATCCTTGTAGTTTCTACCAATAATAAGGATCTTGATAGTATTTTGAAAAATGCTTTGAACTATAAATCAATCTCTGTAAGTGAACTGGAGTACAACAAGATTTACACAGTTCCTGTATTATTAAAATAATAGTTTTTCATAGTTAATTGTTTGTAGCCGAAGATTTGTAAGTCTTCGGCTTTTTTTTGTTATTCTTTTAAAGTAATAATAGGTATCTGCAAAATTTATTTTCTTTTTTTAGGTCAAAATGAAACAAATTATAACTTATTTCGTTTTAAACATTGATAATTGGTGAAATATTATTTTCTTTGCACCCAATTTATAATTCAAATACAAATAAAATTTTAAAATAGTTTACAATGGCAGATTACAAGATGGACAAAATCGATCTGAAGATAGTTAAAATGCTTCAGGAAAATAGCAAAATAACCAATCTTGATTTATCTAAAAAAATAGGTTTATCTCCTGCTCCTACATTGGAGAGGGTGAAGAAATTGGAGCAATCTGGAATCATTCAGAGTTACCACGCTAAAGTTGATTCTTCTGCAATAGGTCTTAATGTAAAGACTTTTGTACTAGTTTCTTTAGCTTGGCAAAAGCCAAATGCGCTTGATAACTTTATAGCTAAAGTGAAAAATGTTCCTGAAATAACGGAGTGTTATATCATCACAGG
>JBBRJL010000257.1:0-4925 GCA_038219375.1 Chitinophagales bacterium
TGAAACAGCCTTGACTTTTTGTTTCTTTTGTGTTAAGACAAAAGAAAAATACGCTAAACCATTATAGAAATGACCAAATACGTGATTTTGTGCCAAATTGAAAAATAATATGACACAAATCTACCACCGAAACTTGAGTTACATTGTATAAATATTACATATATATTCTCTTTTTTATCTGATTATTAGTACAATTGGCGGAATTAACATAATTTTGCATTCATATGACAGAATCATCATTTATAGGCCATAATATCGACATAGCGGCTACCCTATTAAAAAAAGGTGAAGCAGTAGCCATTCCTACCGAAACCGTATATGGACTTGCTGCCAATGCCTTGAATACCAAAGCAGTAGCAAAAGTGTTTCATATAAAACAAAGACCCACTTTCGATCCATTGATTATACATTTAGCGTCTTTTGACAAGGTAGAAAAATATGTGGAAGAAGTACCTGAAATATTTAGGGTTTTGGCTGATAAATTTACTCCAGGACCTCTTACTTTTTTACTTAAGAAGAAGGAAATCGTACCAGATATTGTCACATCAGGTTCCCCTTATGTGGCTGTCAGGATTCCTGCTCATCCCGTTACCAAAGCATTGTTAGAAAAACTAGATTTCCCTCTTGCTGCTCCTAGTGCCAACCCATTCGGATATATAAGTCCCACTACAGCACAACACGTGGCAGACCAATTAGGTAGCAGAGTATATTACATATTGGACGGCGGACCTTGTAATATTGGTCTAGAAAGCACCATCATAGGTATGAATATTGATGGAGAAATAGAGGTACTTCGTAAAGGTGGATTGTCCATAGAAAACATAGAATCAGTAGTAGGAAACATAAAAATACGAGATATTTCTACATCCAATCCGGAAGCACCAGGTATGCTCACGAGTCATTATGCACCCAAAGTTCCTCTGGTCTTAGGAGATATTAATAAATTGTCTGCAACATCTAATCTAGAACGAACTGGAATCATAGCCTTCAGAAATTTTTTGAACCACATACCTTCCAAACATCAAATAGTGCTATCGCCATCTGGGAATTTTGCAGATGCTGCACATAATCTTTTTGCAGGAATGAGATATCTCGATAGTTGTGATATTGATGTCATCTACACCGAACTATTGCCTGAAGCCGATCTTGGTGTCGCCATTAATGATAGATTGAGACGTGCAGCTGCTATTGGGCTGGAATATTAAATTCATTAAAAATAAATTGGTTAAGATTAACGCCAAATAAACTACCTTCGTCCCACCTAACCAAACGTATAAGTAATGAATATTTATCCATTCAAAGCATCATATCCCAATACGGATCTGATCGCATCGCCAGAATCATTTTTTGATACCGTAAGTGCTGAGTTTGTCAACTTCAGACATGCTGGATTTTTTGCATCAAAGACAGAAAAAGCCTTATTCATCTATAGAATAAAAGGCGCAAAAACATTCACAGGTATTATAGCGAGTAATGATATCGAAGATATAGATAATAAAAAAATTCTTGGTCATGAAAATACCCTTACGGACAAGGAACAGGCCATGCTCCAACTGATGCTTTCGCGAAAAGCCATGATCAAGCCTGTACTTTTGGCATATGAAAACAAGGCAAAAATCGACACTTTTATAGCGCAGTATGTTGCCAGAAATCAACCATTTTTTGATATTGAATTGCCATTAGATAGCGAACAGCACAGCATTTGGGATGTGTCTAATACAGAAGATATCCAATTACTACAGGAATTATTCAAGCATGAAGTACCGACGTCTTACATTGCTGATGGCCATCATCGTGCAGCAATTACTGCCAAATTGGTCAAGAAAAACTACCTTCATGACGACAATATCGTACATCCTGGTTTGTTATGTGTATTTTTTCCCTTCAAGGATCTTGAAATACTTGATTATAACCGAGTTATAGACCTGTCAGGTAAGATGAGTAAATTGCATTTTATGGCAAAAATATCTCATTTCGTAGATATAAAACCTATAAATAAGCCAAACAAACCTAATAAAAAACACCAAATGACCATGATTCTTGATCATGAATGGTTTTCATTAACATGGAAGAAAAAATTACTAAAGTCATCTAGAAATATTGAAGTCCTACTTGATGTTGATTTATTCAACATTCATATTCTAAAAGATGTGGTCAATATCAAGGATATAAAAACTGCCACCGATGTCATGTACGTTGAAGGTATATCCGGGTTGGATAAAATGGAAGAAAAACTACGAAAAAGCGCTGATTATGTAGGTTTTTGTCTCTATCCAGTTTCAAAAGATGACATGATAAAAATATCAGATGCTGGCGACGTCTTACCACCAAAGAGTACTTGGTTTGAACCAAGAATAAAAAACGGACTTATTATTAAAGAATTTTAGTAACTATTCAGGTATAACCCCGAATGGGGTGAAATATTAGTAACCACGGATGTCAATCCGTGGTAAAAATGACAAACCACCTGATTTTGGCGGTATTTTTGCCTGAAAGTTGCAAAAATTGTGACAAAATCGTTTTAGTCCTCCACACACCTGAATAGTTACGAATTTTAACCAATTATTTCATAAAAAAGAAGTCTAATGATCCACAAATTTACAGCTGACCAGATATTTACTTCTCATGGACCTATAACCCAAAACAGTGTTATCATTACTGATGAAGATGGCAAAATCCTAGCGATTGAAGATATTGCACAACATGATACATCTTCTATTATGGTTTTAGATGGAATGATATGTCCAGGATTCGTCAATACACATTGTCATCTCGAATTGTCACACATGAAAGGCAAAGTAAATACAGGTACAGGCTTACTACCATTTCTAAAAAAAGTCGTGGGTTTCAGAGATATTGATCAAGACATCATACTTCAAGCCATAAAGGATGGAGATGAAGAAATGTACCATAATGGAATAGTAGCAGTAGGTGATATTTCCAATAAAATTGATACTGCCGTAATTAAAAGCAGCAGCAAGTTGGACTATTATACCTTTGTAGAGATGTTTGACTTTCTACAACCATCTATGACAGATGCTACCATATCACAATACCGTGAAGTCATGGCAGGTCAGAGTGACTCAGGTAATAATAAAAAGAGTTATGTACCACATGCGCCATATACAGTAAGTCCTGATTTATTTAATTTTGTAAATGAGCATAATAAAGCGGGTCAGACTATCAGTATCCACAATCAAGAGACTGCAGCCGAAGATGAGTTATTTCAAAAAGGTACGGGTGGTTTTCGAGACTTTTATGATGGTTTTGGCTTCTCTTTAGACCATTTCGAGCCATCAGGACTTACATCAATACATTATGCTATCCAACATTTAGAACCAATATTTAAGACTCTTTTTGTACACAACACACTCACATCACGTGAAGATGTGCAAGCGACACAAGCATGGAATAATCAGGTTTTTTGGGCTAGTTGTCCAAATGCAAATCTATATATCGAAAATAGTCTGCCAGATTATAGCGTTTTTCTAGATACAAATGCCAAAGTAACACTCGGTACCGATAGTCTTACATCCAACTGGCAATTGTCTATATGGGAAGAAATCAAAACCATTCAAAAGTACGCTTCATATGTACCGCTGGAGACCATCATCAGATGGGCAACTATCAATGGCGCGCAAGCCTTGGGCTACGAAGATAGATTGGGAAGTATTGAAGTAGGCAAAACACCGGGATTGGTTCATGTGGGAAGTAATGATAAGGTGAGTAGGTTGATATGATGGGTGATGGAGTTGAGATTTTAATAATGAGTCCACTCCGAAAATGCTCACTTTTTAATAATCAATCGTTTTTATCCCTTAACCAACCCTTGGCGACCCCAGACGACCCCCGGCCCCTGAAGGGGTGGATACCTAAAAGGGTGACTGCCTGAAGGGATGAACGCCTAAAGGGCAATAATTGATTATCAGATTAGTATATATATATTTTATTTAAATATGATCTTGTAAATACTTTTTGGACTAGACTCAATAATTTGATTGTAGTATTTCCATCTCATCATCAAAATTCAAATTACTGGTTACTTTTTTGATTGCCTCTATTTCAGATAATGTCTGCCTTATGAATGTTTTGTGTTGATCACTCCTAGGGTTGAATGGGCGATGTTGACTTGCCAAAAGAATTCTATTTATCTGATTATTTAGCTCTACAGTTTCTTTAGAAAAATAATGCCCACTGAATTTTTCCCAAATATAATCAATAGCCACTTCATTTGGATGAATCATGTCTGCCTCATAAAATCTGTAATCTCGCAAGTCGTCCATCATAATATCGTATGCAGGAAAATATGATACTGATGCGTCGTTTTTTGTTATTTCATCTATCATACACAATAGTCGCGCCTTACTTTTGGTATTTTCAATGATACCATCCTTGATATGTCTCACTGGACTTACTGTAAATATAATATGTACATTGGGATTCACTTCTCTTATTTGACTGATCATTTCTTTCATAGCTATTTTTCCTTCTTCGATGCTGATTTCAATTTTTTCAAATGAAGTCGATGGTATTTTATGACAATTTGCCACTATTTGATCTGTAGTGTTCATTTTGTAGGCGATGGCGGTTCCTAAGGTAAAAAATAGGTGTGTACACTTCTTAATATTATGATGTGTAGTTTGTATTGCGTGATTTATTTTTTCCATAGCAAGGCTAGCATCAACATCAGATAACATACTATGAAAATCTGTGTGTACAGAAATACCTTGTGACAAAATGAGCTCTTCGGCTTTGATATATTGCTTATTGCAAACATAATTTATAAGTTTGGCGATAGATATCGGATTGAAGATCGTCCCAAAAGGATTAGAAATACAATTAAATTTATATTTTTGCAATCTCTCACCGATATTCTGTGAGAAGCACGACCCAAGCAATAGTATGCTATCCTGATGTGATACTTT
>JBBRJL010000258.1:0-4910 GCA_038219375.1 Chitinophagales bacterium
CCCCTTCCCTCAAATATATATTATCACCTAACCATACCATAAGATTTGGTTTTGGTTTTGATTTATACATTTCAGTAACGATCTCATAATTACCTCCGTATGAAGTACCGGGACGATCATAGGCCGTTTCATTGACATAAAAACAGGATCCCGCTATAAATGTAAAATCAGGCGCATCTGTTCTAAACTGCCAATGAGTTTGTGTCGTAAATTCTGTAGGATAACTTAATGGAATCTCTATGTTGTTGATATAAGTTTTATATTCGTAAGTAGTTCCTGGCAATACATCACTTAGGTGGATTTGGGTCGTGAAGCCATCATTTTTATTAGATATTTTAACTTCAGATTTCCTATGAGTGTCTTTACTACCTTTGATTTTATAGGCAAAATACACCTTAGCTTCCTGGGTCGTCTGTAGCCACAAGGTTACATCTCGCAAGGTTGTAGGTCCAAGCATAGGACCACTTTTGAGTAATGACTTTTGCGCAATTGCTGCATGCTGAAAGATTCCTATCAAAAGGATCACGTACAGAAGATATGTATATTTTGGTATCAAAAGATGAATGTTTGGTTCAAAACTTATAAAATTCGGCACAAAAGTAACAATAAAAACAACTGAGTGACTTACTAAAATATTATTTCTTCATTAAGGTTTGACTGTTTTTTCTTTATTTTTTAAGTATTTGTCGAGCCACTGATCTTGTTCCCACAACATATGCAAGATGGATTCTTTGGCAGAATACCCATGACTTTCTTTCGGCAGAATCACCAATCTTGCAGTGGCTCCCAGTCCTTTTAAGGCATTAAAATACCTTTCACTTTGCATTGGATAAGTGCCTGCATTATTGTCTGCTTCACCATGTATCAATAATAAAGGCGACTTCATTTTGTCAGAATTTTGAAATGGCGACATAGCATCATATACTTCTGGCGCTTCCCAATAACTACGCTCTTCGGATTGAAACCCAAATGGGGTGAGTGTTCTATTGTAAGCGCCACTTCTCGCTATACCAGCTGCAAACAAGTCAGAATGTGTCAATAAATTGGCAGTCATAAATGCACCATATGAGTGGCCTCCTACGGCAACTTTGGTTCTATCAATGTACCCCAAACTATCTACGGCATCTATTGCTGCTTTTGCATTAGCTACGAGTTGCGTGATATAGGTATCATTTGGCTCATTGCTACCTTCTCCAACAATTGGGAATGCAGCATCATCCAAAACCACATATCCCTTCGTCAGCCAATAAAGTGGTGATCCATAATTTGGAAATGTAAATTCATTGGCATTTGCAGTGACTTGTCCTGCACTTGATTTGTCCTTATACTCTGTCGGATAAGCCCACATAATCATTGGCTTTTTCTCTTTTTTGATCATATCATACCCCACAGGTAGATAAAGCGTTGCTGAAAGCTCGACACCGTCATTCCTCTTGTATTTGATCACCTCTTTATGAACACCATCTAGTACTTCAAATGGGTTTTTATGGAAGGTGATTTGTTTGACGGACTTCTTTTTCAAATCTCTCAAATAAACATTAGGGTATTCGCTTTTTGACTCCAATCGAATTAAATAAATGCCCTTCTTGGTATCAATAGATGAAAGCAGTTCCTCCAGTTTGTCAGTCTCCTTACTTTGATATATCCGATCTTTCTTGAAGTCTTTTAATTGATAACTATCTATGAATGGGAACTTCCCTGAAGCCGAGTAACCATCACCTATCATACTTACTTTATCGTCAATAATTTCGAGCGTATTAAGATTGAATGCATTTCTTTTTGTAACAAAACTTCCAGGATCGGAATAAGTGTCTTGCTGGTTTCTCTCATTAAATAATCTTGGAATTTGGGTATTGTCAGATGGATTAAAGAATAAAGTCCTAGCATTTCTTGTATTCCACCATCGTTCGTAGAGTACAGCTACTTTATCATCGCCCCATTGGATTCCAGCAAATCTCTCTTTTGTGTTGACCAAAAGCTGTGGATTAGAATTAAATGGGGAGTTTAGGGTATAAACGGCATCTCTTTCAGCAACATCAATTGCTGGATCTCCTCCGTCCAATGCTTCTGCCCAGAATAATGATGCAGCTTGATCGGCGCGCCAGTTTACATTCCTCGGCCCTTTCCTTACTGCCATAAATCCCTTGGGGAGTTCTTCTGTCAACGGAATTTGTAAAAAGACTTTCACTAATTTTCCATGCTTATTAAGGATTTTTATGTCTGTTGGGAATCTTTCAAAATTTACGATGTATGAAAAAGGTCTTTTTATCTCGTAACTCAGTAGATAATTACCATCGGGTGAAAAACTCAAACCAGCATACATTGCTGCGAGTGCAAAATCGGTCATATTGCCTTTTAGGTCGACCTTAGATATTTCTGCAGTAGCAAGTATTTCAAAATTTTGTTCATCGTATGCATTTTTTAATAGATCTTGATAAGTCCTATTTTGTGCTTTTTGGCCGTCATTTTCTGAAATTATGGGACCTGTGGGTATCGCAGATTGCGTATCTATTAGATCAGCCCTACCCTTTACCAGAGTTGGTATTAAGAGTGACTGATCATCTTTGCACCAGATGGCACCATTCATGACATTGTTATTAAGAATGGGAGCTGTTAATTTTGTAACCAATTTTGTAGTAATATTGAGAACCCATAATTCTACACCTTGGGCAACTGTATTAGTGAATGCCATCATAGTTTGATTATTGGACCAAGCAAAATTAGAAAGTTTAGCATCTACCGGAAGGCCACTCACTTCATATTCATTCTGAGAGATCACATCTAATATCTTCATACCATAAAAGTAGGTAGTTCGAGCTGGTGAATTTGTCTTAGGATTGATGCGTAAGCCAGCGAGTTTCATTTCAGGAGCTGCCAATTCTTCTATACTTTTAAATCCATCCCTGTACAGCAGCACACCAATAGTTGCATCAGTATTCAGTCTAATTGCAGGAGCAGGTTTTGCATCAGCAAGCGCTAGTATGGCATCATCAGGCTGTTGATAAGGAAAGTCTGACTGTGCGTAAATATTAAAAGAACTAAACATCATAAGTATTATCACCCACTTTTTCATCAGGTTATTTATTAAACGGTGGTTAAACCCCCTTTTTAGGTTTAAATTTTATCAAATCTCGCTCAAATATAGGTCAAAAAAATAGCATAATGATAAATTGATTTATGAAAAATTAGGTTGAAACTAATAAGAAAATCAGTAAACCTTTAAATGATTAATTATGTGGGTGTTAAATATTAATTTATTTTTTAATGTGTATATTTTATATTTATTAGAACCATGGGTGTGCAAATCAAACAATTTTAAATAAATATCAAAATCTTTTGAATACCTTTGTTCTATAAATTAATAAATAATGATGTATAGACTCTCAATTTTATGTTGTTTGCTTTTTTTAATTTCTTGCAAAAACTCAGATAAAGCGGTAGAACAAATGGACGAAATTGCCATTTTAGAAACTACTTACAAGGGCAATCCTACGCTTGAAAATTTTAATCTATTACTACAAAAGCTTGGATCAAAAATCTTGGAAGAAGGTGATAAAACTAAAAAAGAAGCGCTGATAATCAGGTCAATAGAGCTATGTAAAGAAACCAAAAACACAACTTATATAAATACTTTTGCCATCGAACTCATCAAATTGAATCCCAAAAGTGAAGTTTCAAAAACTTATCTCTTAAGTATTGCGGAAGATATGAAATCCTCTGGTAAAAATGAAGTTGCTAATATATTGATGAAAGGCTATACAGATTTATATCCTGACGATGCCAAGTCAAAAGGCATAAAAAACAGTATTCCTGCACCATATGACAACCTAAATGGATTAATCAATGATTTGGGGACCAAAATTTTTGAAAAACCTGATGTCAATGGTATAAATAAAGTAAATGCTGAAAAATATGTTGATGTTTGCGAGTCATATGCTTTGGTTTACCCAAATGATAGTTTGTCAGCTGGCTACTTATTCAAAGCTGCGGAAATGTCTCGTGCTTTGAATTCTTATGGTAAGACAATAAGTCTCTATGATTGGATCACAACCTACTACCCAAATGACAAAAATGCTCCAATGGCGCTGTTCCTAAAAGGATTTTTACTAGAAAATGATCTTAAAAATCCCGATAAAGCCAAAGAAATTTATGAATCCTTCCTAAGCAAATACCCAAATCATGCTATGTCCAAGGATGTAAATTTTTTAATCACAAATATTGGTAAATCAGATAAAGAGATTATTGAAAAGATAGAAGAAACTAAAACATTACCTTCTAAATAACAGGTAGAAATTAAAGTTTTTTTGGTATCACTGCAGTTTTTCTCTAATTTTGGAAAGCGCAAAGTTGAATTGTTCCATTATTGTAAAATCAGAATTATCCAAAACGATGGCGTCGTCTGCTTGTTTGAGAGGGCTATCCTTGCGTGTGGTATCTATATGGTCACGATGCTTTAAATTGGAAATTACATCTTGTAAGTCAGCTTTTTGATTATTTGATATCAATTCTTGGAAGCGTCGTTGTGCACGAATGATTGGGTCGGCTGTTACAAAAAACTTAATATCGGCATCTGGAAAAACAACAGTTCCTATATCTCTTCCATCCATAATCATCCCAAATTTACCAATCATCGCCCTTTGTGAAGCTACTAGTTGGCGTCTAACCGCTGAAATGGCTGCCACTTCGCTTACTGTTTCGGATACTTTCAGTGTACGGATTTCTGTCTCGACATTTCTACCATTGAGAAAAGTAGTATTCTCACCTGATATGTTCTGAAATGAAATATTTATATGTACCAAGGCATGAGAAACTTGTTGACCATCTCCAAGATCAATATTATTTTCAAGAAAATACAAGGTTACAGCTCGATACATTGCACCAGAATCCACAAAGACATAATGAAGTTCCTT
>JBBRJL010000259.1:0-4894 GCA_038219375.1 Chitinophagales bacterium
TGCATTAAAACGATCAGCGTTAGTAGATGCTGTAAGTCCTGCTCCTCTGCTTATAGTGGACGATGTTAAGTTTGCATTGTTCGTATTTGAATTTGCCGTTATTTCATTACCTGCTAGCCCTGCAAAATCAAATGTCAGGATCTGAGCATTAGAAACAGTACTCAAAAATAATCCAACTACCAAAAGAAGCATATAGTTTGAAATACGAAAACGATGAGAAAAACGCATAATTATCAATTTAGGTCATTAAAATTCTTAAATAAGAATCAAAGGTAGTCAGCAAATTAAATATCGTGACACCAAGGTATATGACGTAACATAAAGTTAATATTTGGATAATATGAGATATTTTCATATAAATTAAAAACACCCCAAAGTACATTTTAAAGTCAATATGACATTTAATAATCGCAAAATAACATTCCTGAAACAAGGCATTGCGCTGCAAATAATATTTTGATAGCAAAGTTTGTACATAAGACCAAAGTTTGTAAATGCAAGGGCCAGCAGGAAATATTTAATACAGAAATTATTTTTGAGACTGATATTATGAGAAATCATACTTTTATTATATATTTGTACCTGAAATGATAGTGTTAGCTAAAAGTAAGTTTTTTATGCTTGATCAAATCCGAGATGGTACAGAATACTTTACCATAGTTATGGGATTTTTGGATATTTAGGTTCATTCCGAAAATGCAACCCTTTTGATTGTCAACCTTTTTCATCATTTATCTCCTCCGACGACCTTCGGGCCTAATGGAGTGACTACATAAAAGGGTGAATACTAAAGGGAAACTGTTAATTATCAATTTAGTATAAATAAATTGTTTGCAAAGGTTTCTAATTTAAGCTTATAAAAATGGAGTCTAAATATTGGTACTTTCATTCAAATAAAATAATTTTAAACATTTTTAAATTCAATAATCTTTAATCAATAAAATCTTTTAATCATGGTAAAATCTTTTACAAATCAATTGCTTGTAGCGATATTAATGCTATCTTTTTCAGTGACTTATGGTCAGAAAGAAGTTCAATTAAAAATAAATCAATATATCAAAAATACGCCATTTTCTATGGGCGATGGTGGAATTAATGATCTTGGGACAAAATTTAATATTTCGAGACTAGACTATTATATATCATCCATCATGCTTCACCATGATGCAGGAACGACAACAAATGTTAGCGATAAATATATCTTTGTTTCAAAGGGGAAATCCGTAGATGAATTGTTAGGTACATTTAATATAGGTGTACTCGATTCCATTACATTCTCAGTAGGTGTTGTAGCTATAGATAATCATGCTGACCCGACCTTGTGGCCTGCTAGCCATCCACTTGCGCCGAAATCTCCTGAAATGCATTGGGGATGGGCTGCTGGATATAGATTTGTGGCTATAGAAGGAAAATCAGGATCTAATCTGCAATTTAACTATGAAATACATGCCTTGGGTGATGACCTATACAAAGCTACTACCATAGTTACTAATGGTGTAGTGCAAAATGACCGTATCACCATAGGAATTGATGCAGATTATGGGAATAGCCTAAATAGTATCAATATGAATAAAAATGTAATTTTACATGGCAGCAATAGAGAAGCTATATCATTGCTAAATAATTACAATAAGAATGTATTTACAGCAACTCAGGGAGTATCAGGATCGCAAAATATCATCATAGGTGAATTAAAAATATATCCAAATCCTGTAGTTGATGGGAAAGTAATCATAGCACTAACAGAAGATCAAATCATAAACTCCAAAATAATCATCAGGGATGCTGTAGGTAGAACGATTCACCAAGAATTATACCCAACATTACAGAATGAGATATTAATAGAAAAAGCTGGATTTTATACCATAGAGCTTTCCCAATCGGGAAATATAACGCATCGTGGAAGTCTGATAAAGCAATAAGAATACATGAGGTTTAGGGCTTTATATTTTAATTTATTGGTGTTGCTTTGCATTTCTTGTTCGGATATGGACGAGATGCAAGCACCATCTATTGATCTGTTAGCGCAAATAGCTACACCAAATCATTTCCCAGAGATCACCTTTCCAACTGAAAATGCCTACAGTCCCGAACGTTGGTCTCTGGGAAAAAAACTTTTTTATGATAAGCGATTATCAATAGACTCCACGATAAGTTGTGCTACTTGTCACAAACAATCTATGGGTTTTGCAGATAATAAAAGTTTAACACCAGGAGTTTTCGGACGTTCAGGCATTACAAATTCCCCTTCACTAGTCAATATGGCATACCATCCTTACTTTACTCGAGAAGGAGGATTGCCAACGCTAGAAATGCAAGTATTGGTACCCATTTCAGAACACAATGAATTTGGATTTAATATTGTTGAAATTGAAGCAAGGCTAAAAGATGATAAAGAATATCAGGAGTTAGCGATGCAAGCTTATGGTAGATCATTGGATCCATTTACCATCACACGGGGTATCAGTACCTTTGAGCGTAGTATCATAAGTGGCAGCAGTAAGTATGATGATTTTTCACAAGGTAAAGCCATTTTATCAACAGAAGAAACTTTAGGCCAATCACTCTTTTTTAGTGAAAAGACGAATTGCAGTCAATGCCACGGTGGATTTAATTTTACCAATTATGAATTTAAAAATAATGGATTGTACGAAGTTTATGACCATACTGGTAGGTACAGGCTAACTCACAAGGATTCGGATCTAGCTTTATTTAAAACACCAAGTCTAAGAAACGTGGGATTTACCTCACCTTATATGCATGACGGATCTTTCGCTACTTTGGCAAACGTCATAGACCACTATAATAGCGGTGGAAAGGCACACAAAAACAAGAGCAACTTGATAAAGCCATTAAACCTGACTGCAGTAGAGAAAAAAGCATTGGTAGCTTTCCTACTTACTTTGGATGATTACACTTTGTTATCAAATCCTTTTTATAAAGAATAAACAGAATAGAAGAAATGAATAAAATCATTATAGCCGTTTTTATATTAACGTCAATCCTTATCGTTGCCTGTGAACCTGATGATATTGAAGTAGTACAATATGATAGTACTCCGTACAATTTTACTTTTCCTGAAAATTTTGGTGATCCAGAATTACCAAAAGACAATGCGTTAACCATAGAAGGTGTAAAATTAGGGAAAATGATATTTTATGAGAAGGCATTGTCAAAAAATGGTACGCAATCGTGCGAAAGTTGTCATGCACAAAGTACAGGATTTTCAGACAAAAACCAGTTTTCTAAAGGTGTAGATGGGCTCTTAGGACGAAGACAGGCGATGCCAATCTTTAACTTAGCGTGGCGTAAGACTGGATTTTTTTGGGATGGCAGAGCAGCTACATTAAGAGAACAATCGCTTTTGCCAATTCAAGACCCATTAGAGATGCACGAAACTTTGGAAAATGTGGTATCAAAGCTCAGCGCAAACAAAACATATACAGATCAGTTTGTCAGGGCATTTGGAAATTCAGAAGTGAATAGTACTAAAGTCAGCTTGGCATTAGAACAATTTATGATGACTATAGTATCTTTTGATTCAAAATATGACCAATATTTGGCTGAAAAGGTGACATTAAGTGAAAGCGAAGAGAGAGGAAGAAATTTGTTTTTCACAGAGTATAATCCTTTCTTTCCTGAATTGTCAGGTGCAGACTGCGCACATTGTCACAGTGGACCAAATATGGAGAATGGTGATTTTATGAATAATGGTTTGGATAAAGATTCAGATTTTACCGATATGGGTAGATATGAAGTTAGTAAAGTTGTTGCAGATAGAGCTACTTTTCTAATGCCAACGTTACGAAACATAACAAATACGGCTCCATATATGCACGATGGAAGATTTACAACGTTGGAAGAAGTGGTAGAACATTATAATTCAGGCGTAAAAATGTCTTCTACTGTTTCTCCTTTGATAGTGCCTACTATTGCAAAAGGTCTCTTGCTTAATGCTCAAGACAAAATAGATTTAGTCAATTTTTTGAAGACTTTAAGTGATCAAACATTTCTTACTAACCCAGAATATGCACTATAGCGATGTATCATATTGTAAATGAAGCTCTACTATAAATTGATTGGTTGGTTCTCTCAAGACCAAGAGTGAAATATTTTTAATTATAGCCTAGCTTATATTTTTTATTCATCCTATATCCTTCTCATGCTAAGGACGTGACGCAGTCTCAAAAAAGAAGTGCTATTTTCGGTGTCTCTACCAAACCACGTTTCTTATATTTCTATTAAAATTGCAGTAGAACTGTTAATTTTGAAGTATTTACTAGATTTCATTGCTTTAACAACTTTCAAAGTTATGTCTTTTGAAAGTTTTTTATATTCTGAACTTTCAGCACCAAAGATTGTCATTTTTTCGTCTTTGTCGTTGTGAACTCCCCAACCATAATGCTTTGTCAATGTTTATTGATTAAATGGTCAGATGGAATTCGCTTGTAAATAATTTAAGTATCATATCCTAGTTGCCAAGCTCATTTCATCCAGACACTTAGGAAAAAGTACGGCCTGATTTCGATTATTTCCTTGTATGTATTGCATGTATAAACCGAAGGTGAAATCTTACCATTTACAAAAGTTACAGATGGTTGATTTCACCGAGATTCCATCTGGCAAAAATTAAAAATATCAGATGAAATATAATTATTTAATAATATATAGCAAACATTTTTTAAGAAAAAGTGAATTTAGTTTTTAGACAGTTTGACGTTTTGGCGCTTGGCGAAGAAGCGGATTTCGAAGCACAAAACTGTCTGCCACCACAAAACTTGCTACGAATCGGACCGCCGAAGCGGCACAAAGCTTCATTGAACCACTAAGCCGCCAATTTCTTGTAGGTGCTGTTATAGCCAGTACTTTTCTCTTTTTTAAATTAAAAGTAGTC
>JBBRJL010000260.1:0-4888 GCA_038219375.1 Chitinophagales bacterium
CCCATAATGCTACCTACAGCTGGTGAAGCAAATCTTGCCAACCCACTCCATCCAGACAATCCTACTCCTACAGAAAGTTTTGCTTTATCAAAGGCGTACTCGGAGTAAACATCATGCACAAAAAAAGATGGTTTTCGGTCTGAAATATTATTATAATTATTTTCGCCAAACTGGCTGAAAAAAAATATCTTATCCGTCAACTGTCCAAATAATTGCAATCTGAATCTTCTAATACCGATATCGGTTCCTCTTTCTTTAGCGTATCCAAAAACAGTACTGCCAGGATTATATTTTCCATTACGCAACCAAAACTGGGATACAAAAGATAGCTTCAAATAATGATCGCCATTTTCATTTAGTAATAATTTACCATCTTTTAGCGACTGACCAATACTAATTGTTGTGGTACTAATAAGAAGTAGCCACAGAAATATATATTTCATCTGATTCTTTTTATTTGTTTTTTAATGGTCAGATGGAACTTACCACGATAAAATAATCATTTTCCTTTGTGTTTTAATAATTATCTAATCAAGGACGTTTCATCTGACTATTTTATTAGTTTTAAAATGCTTAAATTATACCAACTTCCTTCCTGCAAGTTCATGTTTGGAAAGTGGTTTATGGTTTTCAAGGCCAGTAATCTTAACTGTACCACCTGAAGATTCATAATCATGCTTAAAGTGTTGGAGATTTTCCATGACAGAATGATCTATTAACTTGGTAGACTGCAAATCTATCGTCACATTAAATCCTTGGGGAATACTCTCTAGCCTTGATTTTATCCTGATATAATTCGTAAAAATGGCTGCTTTATCAATCTCTACCAAATAGTTATTTCCTTCAAATGAAATGATTGTCGGTGCTTTAAATAAGGCACTTAACGGAGCTCCATTATAAAGGTGGATGATGATCTTGAGTAACATACCTGCTGCAATACCGATCAATAAATCTTCAAATAATGTAAAGAAAATAGTCACCAAAAAGATTGCTAGCTGCTCTTTACCTACTTTAAATGTATGTACAAATTCCCTTGGGTGAGCTAGTTTTATACCTACAGCCACTAACATGGCAGCAAGTGCCGCATTGGGTATCATCTCTATATATCTCGATGCTACTAATACAAAAATAAGGATAAAAAACCCATGAAAAAAGTTGGCCCACCTAGTTTTTGCCCCATTGCTTACATTTGCTGAACTACGTGCCACTTCTGAGATCATCGGTAATCCACCTAGGACAGCCGATATTGCATTACCGACACCTACAGCAATAATATCTTTGTTATTATCAGATTTTCTTTTGAATGGGTCAATCAGATCTATGGCTTTTACGGTGAGGAGTGACTCAAGGGTCCCGACGAGTGCAAACATAATGACATATTTGATAAATAGTCCAGGCATGCTGAATCCTCCGAAATCTACGTTAAGGTGTAGGTTTTCTATAAGATTGCCTATATGAACCAACGCATAAGTTGGCTCCGTATGCGAAAAGTCCATCATCAATTCAGCAGGTACCGCTATAATCAATACCATCAATGGCGCCGGTATTTTACCTATAACTGACTTTTTGAGATAAGGCCAGCCCAACATAATAGCCAAACTAAAAATACCTATTATAGCTCCTCTAGGATCTAGATTAGCTATTATAGTAGGAAGCGACCCTAAGATGGCTAGAGGACTTTTGCCCGCCATCAATGATGGATTAACATTAAGTAAGACTGGTATCTGCTTAGCTATGATGATAATACCTATCGCTGCTAACATACCGTGAATGGCAGGAAGGGGAAAGAAATCTGCTAATTTTCCAAACTTAAGCAAACCAAAAATAATCTGCAACAATGCAGCTACAAACATACATCCTAATGCTAGATGCCATCCTGTCTCTCCACCACCGAAATCTGTCACCGCGCCGGCTACTATTACGATTAAGCCTGCTGCCGGACCTTTAATAGTAAGTCTGCTACCCATAAAAAAACTAACCACCAAACCACCGATGATGGCCGTGATAAGTCCCATGATAGGAGGAAACTCAGATGCTTTTGCAATACCTAAACTCAAAGGTAATGCTAATAGAAACACAATAAAACCGGATATGGCATCCGAATTGAAGTTTTCCTTAAGGCCAGCCAAGCCATCCTTAGGAAGATTTATACCCTTATTTTCCACGATTTTTATATTAATTGCTTATCCACAAAATTGATATATTCTAACAGTCATTACGAACCTGTTTTATATCAAATACTAAATTATCCTATGAAGGAATGAATAAAAAGGAATTATGCTAGATGATGCTTCCAGCTGTGGAATAATATAAAAAGGGGATACTTATTTTTTTTGAAGTCTAATAGCCTACGAGAAGCTTTTTGTTCTAATTCAGGAAGGTCAATACTCGATGTAAAACCGATAATGCCTATACTAGGGGAACTAAGGTTGTGTTCTGTGTCTTCTTCTGAATTTTCATCGCTATCTTTTCCTTCCAAAAACTCAACCCAATCCAGATAAGAAAACTCAGACGGTCCTATTTGGTCTATATTTGTATGTATGGAAGATCTGGTAGGATAGTTGATCTGTTTTACATCATGACCAAAACAATGGTATAAACACATCATTTCGAGTAGCAAACATGCATAAAACAGCCTAAATACTAACCTCATTGGCAAATATATTTGAATATTTTGAGTATTTCAAAGCACAAATGTAATATTTACTTTAAGATTATTGTGTTAAACAAAATATAATATTTTATTTATCTACCAGATATCGGCTTATTCATCTCATTTCATTCCTAAAAATCAACACATTTAACTTAAAAATCTAATCAAGATTAATTTAACAAACATTATTTATATAAATATAATTCATACTATACAAAATTATATTTTATAACTTATTTAACATATTGTTTCAAAACAAATTAAATTTTATACTGTTTTAATTTTCGAGATCTTTTAAAAGTGAGAAATCATGACAGAAAACACTAAACCAAAAATTGTAGTCATAGGAGGCGGATTTGCTGGATTACAATTTATACAGAATATCCAAGAAGATAAATTTGATATTCTCCTCATAGACAAACTGAATCATCATCAGTTCCAACCGCTTTTTTATCAAGTAGCCACATCACAGATTGAGCCTTCGAGCATTTCTTTTCCATTTCGCAAGATATTTCAGAAAAGAAAAGATGTGAGGATACGTCTTACCAAAGTAGAGAGTATCGACCAGTCTAAGAAAACGGTACATACTGATATAGGTATGTTTGAATATGACTACCTTGTCATAGCAACAGGGTGTAAGACCAATTATTTTGGAAATAAAAATATCAAAAAGTACACTTACAGTCTCAAATCTACTTATCAAGCGATTACCATTCGAAATAGTATTCTTGAAAATTTTGAGAAGTTGCTATATGTAGATGACAAAGAAAAAGAAGCATTGCTCAATATCGTCGTGGTAGGCGGTGGACCTACTGGTGTCGAATTAGCAGGTGCCTTCGCAGAAATCAAAAAAGACATCTTGCCCAAAGACTTCTTCAGAATAGACTTCACCAAAATGCAAATCATTTTGCTCGAAGGTAGTGCTAATACACTCAATAATATGAGCGAAATGTCTAGAAAAGCATCCGCTCAATATCTGCGTGAACTTGGAGTCATCATCAAAACAGAAGTCTTCGTGACCGATTATGATGGTGAAAATCTCCAAATGAATAATGGTGATGTTATCAAGAGTAAACACGTCATTTGGGCAGCAGGAGTCACCGGAAATCTGATCAAAGGTCTCGATCCCGAAATGATTACACCTAACAATAGGTATAAAGTCAATCGACAAAATAGAATCGAAGGTAGCGAAAACATTTATGCAATCGGAGATATATCATACATGGAAACGGCTGAATATCCCAAGGGTCACCCACAAGTAGCCAATGTAGCTATAAACCAAGGGAAGTTATTGGCAAAAAATCTTCTCGCACTTAAACAAGGCAAAACTCAGAAAGAATACGAATATGTAGACCTAGGTTCTATGGCTACGATAGGTAGAAATAAAGCCGTGGTGGAATTACCTTTTATGAAGTTTAAAGGTTATTTTGCTTGGGTAGTATGGATGTTTTTGCACTTGATGCTCATATTAAGTGTGAGAAACAAAATAATCGTCTTCATCAATTGGGCTTGGAATTATATATCAAAAAACAGTTCGCTGAGACTAATTCTAAAAGATGATGACCATGTAAATGTGGATAAAGAGAAAAAAAAAGTCATCTCAAAGTGGGAAGTAACGGAACAAGCTGAATTGGTGGAGATTTGATGCTTGTATTTCATTTTCTTTTTCTCTTAAAATGACGATACCCTATATTTTTCGGAATCTCATCATCCACGATTTCAATATCATTGCTTTTTAAGACTTGCTAAACATATTTAATTGTACAATTAAATAGAAACTTTTACTATTTTCAATTAATTCCGTCTTTAGGATCTCGTCTTTCATTAAGTATAATTTTATATTTTTAATATCATCAATCAGTATAATCATCAATTGAAGTACTAAAGTACAGTTTTTTTCAAATTTTCGATACCTTTGCCGTACAAAATTTACCCACGATGAGCGATAATATTTATACCACATTCACCGATGTCAATACTTTAGGAGAGTTTGGACTTATCGATGACCTTACACAAAATATTCATTTACACCATACAAATAGCCTGAAAGGAGTAGGTGATGACGCTGCAATTATCCTAAATGAAGGCGAAGTAACTGTAGTCTCTACCGACATGCTCATAGAAGGCATACATTTTGACCTGATGTACACACCGCTCAAACACTTGGGCTACAAATCAGTCGTGGTCAATGTATCAGATATCTTTGCTATGAATGCTGTGCCAACTCAAATTACT
>JBBRJL010000261.1:0-4888 GCA_038219375.1 Chitinophagales bacterium
TGATCAATTGTCTGGCTTTGTCGCTCGAGCCGCGACTGGCTTTTACTTTTTTGCATTACCAAAAAAAGTAAACAAAAAACGCTAGTTCCGCTAAATCACTCCGCGTACCGGAACGGCCTGCCCGCTTTACATTCTACCTTATAGTTTAGATTAGTTCATTTTTTTGTCAAAATAAAGGGAATTGTAACCTTTGGAATAAAATAGAAAATAATCTCTTACCATTTTAGCTCTGATAAATCCATTATCTGTCAAGTTGCCAGATTCGGGGTAAAATACCAATATTTTAAGAATGAGACCACTCCGAAAACACCAATTGTTTGATAATCAGCCGTTTTTACCCCTTACCCCTTATATGTTTGCAATTTAAAATTTAAGTTATCAAGTTAAGGAAATATTTTATAACTTGACGATTAAATTTACTTTTCGAAGTAGACTCAAGAATTGATTTTATTTTTTCATATATCTTTTGAGCATACCTTTGAGTACCATTTCTTTTATCGAATAAGATAGAATCTCATCTAAATGATCTTTCGCTTCAGGTGTCCACACTATTTGTAAAGCCATTGCTCTATTTCATTTTCCACATCAGCATTTGGTATAACGTTCCCAGATTGCATTTGTGAAATGCTTATATCCAATGTTTTTTTAAAAAATTTTGGGATTTTAACAATTATTTCCTTTTTAGATTCTAACTCTATTAAACTCAAAATTTCCTCAAGCAAATAATCTTCAGCTGTTTCTAAACCTTCATATACTTTTTTCTTCAATTCTATATTTTGACATGATAATACCTTTTTTAATTTAATAAAAAATATGCCCAAAAAGTGCCTAATAATCACAAAAAATTATTGCGATTTGATTATCAAAAATAGTAATTTTAATGAACTTTCCAAATCTGGGTAAACTCCCATCCTCCCTACATCACCCACTCATTCACCACCTTCCCTTCCAATTTTGTAACACCCATCAGATATTTATCTACAGCTCTTGCAGCTTCCCTACCTTCCGAGATGGCCCACACGACTAATGACTGACCCCTGCGCATATCTCCGGCTGCAAACACTTGTGGAAGATTGGTCTGATAGTTTTGAGTAGCTATATTGCCACGATTGTCAAGCTCTATGCCAAGCTGATCTATAATGCCTTCCTTTTGCGGATGAAGGAATCCTGCGGCAATAAATACCACATCACACGGGATGACTCTTTTGGTGCTTTCATCTTCTGTAAAATCATATCGTTCTTTTTGGGTGTCGTAGGCCCAAGAGATTTCTACGATCTCCAAACCTGTGAGTTGACCGTTTTCGTTTTTGACAAATCTTTTGGTTTGGATCGACCATTCTCGCTGACAGCCTTCTTCATGGGAACTCGAGATGCGCAGCGTCATTGGCCACAATGGCCATGGATCTTTGTCTGTTCTGTTGGTGCCAGGTTTTGCTAACAATTCTATTTGCGTAACGGATGCGGCCCCTTGGCGATTGGATGTACCTACACAATCCGCTCCGGTATCTCCACCACCGATTACGATGACATTCTTACCTTTGACATGGATATTAGGAAGCTTTTCCATACTTGCATCAACGAACTTATTCGATTTTTCAAGAAAATCCATGGCAAAATACACACCTTTTGCTTCTCTACCCTCGATATTCAAGTCTCTTGGTATGGTACTGCCACCACATAAAACGATGGCATCATGTGAAGCTTTTATCTCTTTGATATCAATATTAAACCCTACATGCGCATTACATACAAAGTGGATACCTGATTCTTCCATGACTTGAATACGGCGATCTACGACCCACTTTTCGAGCTTGAAATCCGGGATGCCGTAACGAAGGAGCCCGCCAGGTTTTTCATTTCGCTCGTACACCGTGACTCGATGACCTGCTTTATTTAACTGCTCTGCAGCAGCCATTCCAGCAGGTCCCGATCCGATGACGGCAATGGTCTTGCCTGATTCTACCCTAAAATTATTGGCTTTTACCCAGCCTTGAGCAAATGCTTGCTCTATGATTTGTTTTTCGATATTCTCAATGGTAACGGGCAAATTATTTACGCCTAATACGCAAGACGCTTCACAAGGGGCAGGACAAATTCTACCTGTGAACTCTGGAAAATTATTAGTTTGTACCAAAATTTCATATGCTTTTTGCCATTCATCTTTATATACCGCATCATTAAAGTCAGGTATCAGATTGCCCAATGGACATCCATTATGGCAAAATGGGACACCACAATCCATACATCTCGATGCCTGAGTTTTGATCGTATCAGGTGATGTGGGATGATAAATTTCTTTATAATCTTGGATGCGCTCCGCTACCTTTCTGGTAAGAGGCACTGATCTTTCGTATTTTAGAAAACCTTTCGGATCGGACATGATTTATTTATTTATTAATGCCGCTAAAGCTGTACAGATTTGGTGATTATCGAATTAAAAATCCCTCTATTTACCCATTCTAAATCCTTCGCTTAAAATGGAAGGACTTTTGAATCCAGTTATAAATAGGAACCTTGTAAATATATAATCCTGTTTATTCAATGGCTTTTTTTATGATATTTAATATATTTAAAATTAATCGGCACGGCAAAATCAACCTCCGTGTCTTTCTGCCTTCATGACAAATTTATACCTTATTATAAACCTTGACCACACTTTTTCTTTCTAAAATTGCCTTAAACTCCGTTGGCATGATCTTGTCGAATCTATGTTTACTTGCTTCCCAATCATTGAGTATCTCCAAGGATGTCATCGATCCTGTATATCTGAAGTGATCTCGCAATTGCTCTTTTACAACATCATAATCCAATTGTGACATTTGATCTATGACGACCATCTCCCGGTTGAGTACTTGATTAAGCTGAACTTGTTGATCAAATACGTAAGCAATGCCACCACTCATACCTGCTGCAAAATTTCGTCCTACAGATCCCAAAATAGTAACTGTGCCACCTGTCATATATTCACAGGCATTATCTCCTACACCTTCCACTACAGCAGATGCTCCAGAATTTCTCACTGCAAATCGCTGTCCTGCTCTTCCTTTTATGAAGACTTGACCTGAAGTAGCACCAAATAATGCGACATTGCCCACAATAATATTTTCTGAAGGCTCACCACCAAATGCCCGATCTGGCGTGATGATCAAGGTAGCACCACTCAAGCCTTTCCCAAAGTAATCATTGGTTTCCCCTTCCAATATAAAGTGAAGTCCTTTGATACCGAATGCTCCGAAACTCTGACCCGCAGATCCTTTAAATCTATAATCCAATGATCCTTCCGGCAGCCCTTCAGCGCCATACTTTTTGGCAATATTACCTGACAACATCGTGCCTACGGCTCTGTCTGTACTCGTAATCTGAAATATACTACTGATCCTTACTTTATCCTCTATGGCCAGCTCAGAATATTGGATGAGTTTTTTGTCCAATACCTGGTCGATACCATGATCCTGAACAATAGATTTATAAGGTGTATGCTCGTCATCAGCCACGGATCGGAATAGAATAGGAGACAAATCTAGGTGTCTGTATTTCCAGTATTTATTTGAAACATCATAAGTCAACATGTCTGATCTTCCTACCATCTCATCTACGGTTTTGAATCCCATACTGGCCATTATTTCTCGCATTTCCATCGCCAGAAAGGTGAAGTAATGGACCAAATGTTCTACCTTACCTTCGTATTTGGCTCTCAAGGTTTCTTCTTGGGTGGCTATGCCTACAGGACAAGTATTGAGATGACATTTACGCATCAATATACATCCACTCACTACCAATGCAGCCGTGGCAATGCCCCACTCTTCAGCGCCCAACATGGTAGCTACGGCCATATCTTTGGCAGTACGTATCTGGCCATCTGTTTGCAAGGTCACCCGATCTCGAAGTTTGTTTTTGACCAAAGTCTGATGTGTTTCTGCCAGACCCAATTCCCATGGAATGCCTGCATGCATGATGGAACTCAATGGCGATGCTCCCGTACCACCGTCAAATCCCGAAATCAGAATATGATCTGCATGTGCCTTAGCTACGCCCGATGCGATGATACCTACTCCAGCTTTGGCCACGAGTTTGACACTGATACGAGCTTTGGGATTGGCATTCTTGAGATCAAATATTAATTGTGCCAAGTCCTCTATAGAATAAATATCGTGGTGTGGCGGTGGAGAAATGAGTCCTACTCCTTCTGTAGAGTGACGGATGCGGGCGATATTGGCATCTACTTTATGTCCTGGTAGTTGACCACCCTCGCCGGGTTTGGCACCTTGCGCCATTTTTATTTGTATCTCATCGGCATTATTTAGGTACTCTATTGTCACGCCAAATCTACCAGACGCCACTTGTTTGATAGCAGAGCGAGCGGAGTCTCCATTGGGTAGTTTTTTATACCTTGCAGCATCTTCTCCACCTTCGCCACTATTGCTTTTGCCACCTATCCTATTCATGGCAATGGCTAGAGTGGTGTGTGCTTCTTCGGATATAGACCCAAATGACATGGCTCCCGTTGCAAATCGCTTTAGGATATTTTCAATGGGTTCTACTTCTGCTAATGGGATTGATGTTCCTATTCGAAATTCAAATAGACTCCTGAGCGTACATGCACGTTCGGATTGGTCGTTGACTTCCGCAGTATATTTTTTGAAGATGGCGTAATTGTTTGTTTTGGTGGCGTGTTGCAATAAGTGGACAGAAGTTGGGTTGAAAAGATGGTATTCGCCGCGTTGTTTCCACTGAAATTTTCCTGATGCTATGAGTGATGAAGATATATGACTAAATGCCAAAAAGTGTTTGTGCAGTTGTTCTTTCGCCAACATATCGAAAGTCATACCTCCTATCCTGCTGACGGCTCCTTTGAAACAAATATCCATCACTTCTTTATGTATACCCA
>JBBRJL010000262.1:0-4878 GCA_038219375.1 Chitinophagales bacterium
ACGTAAATAGCTGAAATATCTCCCTTTTTAGTTCGAAAATATGATTTAAATTCAATTATATGTTTATTAATAATTCCTGTTTCATCCATTTTGTATCGATCGTGCGGAACTTTCAAAGTATGATGACCTACTGTAAAAAAAAGTTCGTCTAAATCATTCATTAAGAAATATCCAAAATTAGAATTTGTCTCCACATATGTCTTAATCACACCATCATTCCCAATTTTACAAACTGCTTTAAATGAATATAACCATACATTGTCTTTACTGTCCAACAACATTGAAAAGTTATCATTAGAAGGCAAACCGTCTTTTACTGTATACAACTTAAATTTCCTCCCATCATATTTCACAACACCTTTATTGGTTGTAGCCCATATAAATCCCTTCGAGTCCTGCTTTATTGCATAAACTACATTTGAAGGCAAGCCATCTTTTATCGTTAAGTTTTTTAATTCTTGATAGGCCTGACCGTATAAACTGTCAACACAAATTAATAAGAAAGCAAAAAACAGATACTTCAATCTCATAATAATCATCTGAAAGTACTGAATAATAATCTACTAAATTTCGACATAATCTTTCTATTTTCAAAAATCTTTCAGACAAATGTAATTGTTTTGGTAAATTCCACATAGATATACACATATTATTTTCTAATATTGAACAACACATGAAGAATACAGATTTAAATATTACTGAAAATTTGCTTAGTTTATCGTCAATTTTGTAGTCCTTGTTGTAGTTTTGACCTGAATGAATGGATATTTTATAAAAAAATGTACCTTTGCGGTCAAATTTAAATCAAGATGCTTTCAACCCAGAATATTTCGCTCCAATACGGAAAACGTGTCCTCTTTGATGAAGTTAATGTTACATTCAAAGAAGGTAACTGCTACGGTATCATCGGTGCAAATGGAGCAGGAAAATCGACCTTTATGAAAATCCTTTCTGGGGATATTGAAGCAAACAAAGGAAGTGTCCATCTCGAGCCAGGTAAAAGAATGGCTGTATTACAACAAAATCACTTCGAATTTAATGAGGTGACTGTTCTTAACACGGTGCTCATGGGTCACCAGAAGCTATGGAAAATCATGCAGGAAAAAGATGCGATCTACATGAGAGAAGATTTTTCTGAAGCTGATGGCATAAAAGCTTCCGAACTAGAAGAAGAATTTGCAGAAATGGATGGCTGGAATGCAGAATCTTCAGCTGCCAACCTACTAAGTGGAATCGGTATTTCAGAAAGCGAACATTATAAATTAGTAAAGGAACTTGATGGTAATCAAAAAGTTAGGGTACTACTTGCTCAAGCATTATTCGGAAATCCAGACGTGTTGATACTCGACGAACCTACCAACGATCTTGATTTACATACCGTAAGCTGGCTCGAAGATTTTTTACTTGATTTCAAAAATACGGTGCTAGTCGTTTCTCACGATAGACACTTTCTGGATACCGTTTGTACCAATATTGCTGATATAGATTTTAGTAAAATAAACCTTTATACTGGAAACTATACATTTTGGTACGAATCAAGTCAACTTGCATTAAGACAAAAACAAAATTCAAATAAAAAAGCGGAAGAAAAAGTAAAGGAACTTCAAGCATTTATTGATAGATTTAGCGCCAATGCATCAAAGTCAAAACAGGCGACATCCCGTAAAAAAATGCTTGAAAAAATCAATATAGAAGATATAAAACCATCATCTAGAAAATATCCGGGTATCATCTACAAACAAGCTCGTGAAGCGGGAAAAGAAATCTTATCTGTAAAAGAACTCAATTATAGTGTCAATGGAGAACATCTGATCAAAGGCTTAAGCTTTAACGTCGATAAGGATGATAAAATCACTTTCATCTCAAAAAACAGTATTGCCACTACCGCATTATTCCGTATTTTGGCAGGTGAAATAGTTCCAGATTCAGGACTAATCGAATGGGGCCAAACCATTACAGCCTCCAATCTACCGAACGAAAATGAGTCTTATTTTGCGGCAGACCCTATGAATCTGATAGACTGGTTAAGACAATACTCCAAAGAAAAAGATGAAGCGTATATACGTGGCTTCTTGGGTAAAATGTTATTTTCTGGAGAAGAAACTTTCAAAATGTCAAATGTTCTTTCAGGGGGCGAAAAGGTTCGTTGTATGATATCAAGAATGATGCTGACAGAAGCCAATGTCCTAATGTTGGACGAACCGACAAACCACTTGGACTTAGAGACTATCACTACCTTAAATAACTCGCTTATCAATTTCGGTGGCAATGTTTTGTTCACATCTCGCGATCATACATTTACCCAAACTATCGCTACTAGAGTTATTGAAATCGGACCAAAAGGATTCCTTGACAAACTTAAAACATTTGATGAGTATATTGATGATAAAGATATTGAAAACCAAAGAAAATCGATATATTAATATTGGGTTGATTAATCATAAAATAGGATTGTTATTGATATAGGCAAAGCATTAAAAACCGAAATACTTTTCGTAATCAAAATGGCAATCTTAATCTTCTATTGATTTAATAAAAATCATTATCTAAATTCGTGTGGCTATAAATAATAACTTATGGAAACGACATTATATAATTGTGGTACTGGTCTTTTGTTAAGATTTTTTCCATTTGTTTTTGTCGGTCTCTACTAAGCTTATTCATTTTAGTAAATTTTTCTTTTTTAGTTAATTTGCTTTTCTGAACTTTATCTGTATCATTTTCATATTTAAGAAAAATATCATATATACTTGTCTCCTGTATATCATTTAGTTTCAGACTAGTTTTCATTTTTTTTGCTTTTGCTTTTGCAGCGGCCGCAGGTGTATTGAATGCTACTTTTTTCTCCTTCGTAGTAGCATCTTGTGGAATTGGATTTTGAGTAGCTTCCTTCAGTTGTCCAAAAGCAACACTACTATTTATACAAATAAACAAAAATAAAAACAAATACTTTATCATATCCAACTAAACTTTATAAATTCAGAAACGACAAAATTTAGTTAATAGTTTACTTCAAACAAATAAATTATCCCCAAATCAAAAATAAAACCTTTATAAACCTGATATAAAGTGGCGATTTTAGATACTAATTTAAACAATTATATAAATTTTAGAAATAAACATATTAGATTTGCGGCAATATATAAATAGAACATATTGAGCAAAATTGTAATTATTGGACCTGCATATCCGCTTCGAGGAGGATTAGCCACTTTTAATGAGAGGCTTGCTAGACAATTTATAATTGATGGCCACGAGACTGTTATCTATACCTTTTCGCTCCAATACCCTGATTTCCTTTTCCCTGGTTCTACTCAGTATTCCGATAGTCTTCCACCTACTGACTTAAACATCAAAGTCTGCATCAACTCTATCAATCCACTTAATTGGGTAAAAATAGGTTATGAATTAAAAAAAGAAAATGCGGATATTATCTTAATCAGATATTGGTTACCTTTTATGGCACCTTGTTTGGGTACTATAGCTAGAATTGCAAGGAAACCTTCAAAAACTAAAATTATTGCACTTATTGACAACATACTTCCACATGAAAAACGAATGGGAGATAAGTTTCTTTCAAAATATTTTACTAAAAGCATAGATAAGTTTATCACTATGAGTAGTCATGTTAAAAATGATCTTCTAGCATTTACTAATAAACCGATAAGCCTTGTCAACCATCCGCTCATCGATAATTTCGGAACCAAGTCAGATAAAATCAGTGCAAAAACCCATCTAAACCTACCAACTGATAGTTTCATTTTTCTGTTTTTTGGATTTATAAGAAAATATAAAGGTCTTGATATACTTATTGAAGCATTAAACTTTATACCTAAACACTTGAATATTACATTGGTCATTGCTGGTGAATATTATGCAGATGAAGCCGAAATTACGAAACAAATTAGATCTTCATTATCTGCAGATAAAATAATCGCACAAACACATTATATCAATGATGATGAGGTCGCACTTTACTTTAGCGCAAGTGATTGTGTCATTCAACCATATAGAAGTGCTACTCAAAGTGGTGTAACGCCATTGGCATATCATTTTGAGATACCTATGATCGTAACTAATGTGGGTGCGTTGCCAGACCTTGTTCCAGAAGCATTGGGAATAGTATGCGAGCCCAATCCAGAATCAATAGCGAAGGCCATGATTGAGATTATTGATATAGATATGGTAAAGTTTGAAAAGGAAATTAAATCAGAAAAAAAGAACCTCAGTTGGCAACAATTTACTGAAGCAATAATAAGCATTTGAAGATTCAAATATAATAGTTTACTTTTGCAGAAAATCTTTTCGTTTGAATGCCATAAGTAACATAATTCAAGAATCTATTGATGTAAAACAAGCCTTCTTGTCGGATACAGAAAATATCACGATGATCGAAGAAATTTGCAACGTTATTGAGCATGCATTTAGAAATGGCAATAAAGTTCTTCTTTGCGGAAATGGTGGAAGTGCGGCTGATGCCCAACATATTGCGGCGGAATTCACAGGTAGATTCAAATTAAACAGACCTGCATTACCAGCAGAAGCACTCCATGTAAATACTTCTTATATTACTGCAGTAGGTAACGATTACGGGTTTGAGATGATTTATTCAAGGATGATCGAAGGTGTAGGTTGTGAAGGTGACGTTCTAATAGCATTAAGTACAAGCGGTAATTCTATAAATATCCTAAATGCAGTTGAGGCCGCAAAAACTAAAAAAATGATTACCATAGGAATGACAGGTAAATCTGGTGGAAACTTAAATACTTTTTGCGATTATATGGTAAGGATTCCCTCGACAAATACCGCAAGAATTCAAGAATCCCATATTTTAGTAGGGCATATTATCTGCGAATTGGTGGAGTCTCGACTTTATGA
>JBBRJL010000263.1:0-4873 GCA_038219375.1 Chitinophagales bacterium
GATCACTTCATCCGCTTACACAGATCTTACATCATTAATAAGACCTGGATTGCCGAGATTCATAGATATTTTAAGGGAAGACTTATGTTGGTCATTGACGATAAGGAGCGCACGACTGTCATCACATCTGAGAGCTATACCCATGCTGTTAAAACTGAGTTAGGACTTTAGGAGTCTTTAAGAAATAAAGGGTACAAATTTGACGCCGTTATTTTGATTTTTTCAAGGCATGAATGAGAATAATGGAGCTAGCTATTTAAAGAATTTACAAAGAAGAAGAAGGTATATAAGAATAAGCCCGAATGCAAAGGCTATTTCTTAAAAACTCCTTAGACGCATTGGGTATATTTATTTTCTATAGCATGTATTGTAACTAAATGTTTGAATATGTTGATGAATGTCATTTCATATGGTAATCAGGATCACTTTTCATCTACTAAAATGCATCTACTTTTATAGTGTAAATCATTCATTATGAAATGAGCATAAGCAAAAAGCACTTAGAATGTGACGTTTATTTTGTTATGCGAATTGAATGTGGCCGTAGAAATATAAATAAATTCAAAACATGAAACGAATAGTAATACTCGGTGCTGGTACAGGAGGAACCATGATGGCACAACATCTCTCCAAAGAAGTGGACAAAAAAGAATGGTCTATTTCCATTGTTGATGAACGTAAAGATCATTATTATCAACCAGGATTTCTTTTTCTTCCTTTTGATCAATATAAGCCTGAAGATATAGTAAAACCAATCTCTAAATTTATACCTAAAGGTGTTGATTTTATCAATGTTGGTATTGAAAAGATACTTCCTGATATACGCCAAGTTGTTTTGGACAATGGAAATACCCTTATATATGATATACTGATCGTCGCTACAGGATCAGAAATTGCACCAGAAGAGACAGAAGGTATGAAAGGCAGCGAATGGGAGAAAAGTGTATTTACTTTTTATACATTTGAAGGAGCAAAGGCTTTGAGAGATAAATTAAAAAACTGGGAAGGTGGTAAGCTTGTAGTTCACATAACAGAAATGCCAATCAAATGTCCCGTCGCACCTCTAGAATTTGCATTTCTAGCGGATAGTTTTTTTAAAGATAAAGGTATGAGGGACAAAGTGGAAATCACATATGTCACACCGTTAAGCGGTGCCTTTACCAAGCCCAAAGCGACGGCTACGTTAGCGTATTTGCTTAAGGAGAAAAACATCCATATTGAACCTGACTTTGCTATAGAATCAGTGGATAATGAATCTAAAATGATCATGGATTATGGTGGTAAGTCATTGCCATTTGATCTTCTAGTCACAGTGCCTACCAACAAAGGCAGCGATGTCATAGAGAGATCGGGTCTAGGCGACGAGCTCAATTTCGTCGCAACAGATAAAGCCACTCTTCAATCCAAAAAATATCCCGATATCTTTGTAATAGGTGATGCCACCAATGTTCCCACCTCAAAAGCTGGATCTGTGGTGCATTTTGAAGCAGAAATTCTGACTGAAAATATACTCAGTTATATCAAAGGGGAAAAACTGGAAAAGGCGTTTGATGGGCATGCCAACTGTTTTATTGAGACAGGAGGTGGCAAAGCCCTTTTGATAGATTTCAATTATGATCATGAACCAGTGACAGGGACATTTCCTATTGCAGGCATCGGACCACTGAGATTGCTTAAAGAATCACGATTCAATCATTTAGGGAAATTAGCTTTCAAGTGGGTATATTGGAATATGTTGCTCAAAGCTCGACCGATTCCTTTCGTAAGTGCAAGAATGAATGAGGCAGGCAAAAATTTTAATTAATTTAATAGAATAGTAAAAATATCAAATCATGGACAAAGTAATCAACGGAAAAGCCATCTCTGTCACAGAAGAAGGTTTTATGACAGATTTTAGTCAGTGGGACAAAGGTATCTGTGATGCCATTGCGACTGAAAATAGTATCACGCTCACACCGAGACACTGGGAAGTACTGGATTATATTCAGAGGGAATATAAGAACGAAGTTCCACTGAGTATCCGTAAAATAGGTAAAAGCGGTGTGGTGGACATCAAAGAATTCTACCAACTTTTCCCAGTGGCACCGCTGAAGACGGCTACAAGAATAGCGGGAATACCTAAACCTGTCAGTTGTATTTAATTGCATAACCTTATAAAAATAGAAAAAATGGAAGACAATGGTTCAATAAAAAAAATGATGATCATCCTATCGAAGGCTACTTTAGAGAATGTGTACGCATGCTTTGTATTGGCTAACGGCGCAAGGATGGAAGGTATTGAAGCTGAAATATTTTTTACTTTCTTCGGTTTAGAAGCCATTCACAACAAAAAACTTGATCATCTGCACATCGCAACAGTAGGAAACCCTGCTATGCATATGCCGACTATGCTTGGTGGACTACCAGGTATGGAAGCAATCGCTACGTCAATGATGAAAAAGGAAATGGAAAAAATAGATATGCCAGATGTGAGAGAATTTCTGGAAATTCTGACTGCTTCGGGTGTAAAACTTTGGGCTTGTAAATTGGCTATGAATATGTTTCATTATAACAAAGAAGAAATGATAGAAGATTTGGACGGTGTCATTACTGTAGGAGACTTTTACAAACAAGGATCCGGGGTAGGCACACACATGTTGTTTATCTAGAATATTTACACTTTTAGTTTTCTTTTTCATCTTTAGATATTTTGGAATCGCATGATGTCTTCAAGACTTCCTAAACAATAAAGTAAGATATCAGGTTTATAAATGTCGCTCGACCTTAGACCTGATATCATTTTATATAATTTACTTTCATGCAGTTACTTTTCCAATACCTTAAAAACTATAAAAGTCTTATTTTTTTAGCCCTCCTACTTGCGGCTATCAACCAGACTTTTTCATTACTAGATCCTTACATTTTTGGCAAAATCATAGATCGGTTTGCATCGAGACCAGCTGACTACACCCAGAGTGATTTTAATAAAGGCGTGGGTCTTTTGATATTAGCGGCTATCGGTGTGGCTATGGTTAGTCGTATTGCCAAAGCTTTTCAGGATTATGTTACTAGTTTGATCATTCAGAAATTTGGTGCTAGGGTTTATACCGATGGACTCAAACATTCATTAAAACTACCTTTTCAGCAGTTTGAAGACCAAAGAAGTGGTGAAACACTCAATATTTTACAAAAGGTGCGTGCCGATACAGAAAAATTTATTTCCAATTGTATCAATGTACTTTTTGCTTCGCTAGTAGGTATCGTTTTTGTGATGATTTATGCATTTTCAGTGGAGCCACGCCTTGTTATTATATACTTTTTTGCTTCGTTTTGTCTTTTTGCATTGACCAATTTTCTCAGTAAAAGAATAAAAATTATTCAAAAAAACATCGTAAAAGAAACCAATATCTTGGCAGGAGCTACCACAGAGAGTTTAAGAAACATAGAACTTGTAAAGAGTCTCGGGCTGACCAATCAGGAGATCAGAAGACTCAATACATCCACTATGAAGATCCTACAGCTAGAACTCAAAAAGGTAAAGGATATCCGCAGTATAAGTTTTGTACAAGGTACTTTTGTCAATTTCTTGCGACAGTCAATTATGTTTTTTTTATTGTTACTTATATTCAAAGACGAACTCACCGTCGGTCAATTAATGACACTTCAGTTTTATTCCTTTTTTATCTTCGGACCTTTACAGGAAATGGGCAATGTCATCTTATCGTACCGAGAAGCAGAAGCGTCTATGAATAATTTCAAAACGATCATGAGTTCACCTATCGAAGTCAAGCCCGAAAATCCTAAGAAGATAAATGATTTAGAGCGATTTGCTTTTGACCAAGTATCATTCAAGCATAAGTCGGGATCTACCAATGCCTTAGAAAATATAAGTTTTGATGTCGAAAAAGGAAAAACAATAGCTTTTGTTGGTCCATCTGGTTCGGGTAAGACGACTTTGGTCAAATTACTTGTAGGCCTTTATTCGCCAGAGGATGGTCACATATTCTACAATCATGTAGACTCCCTGGATCTTGATATAGAAGAAGTCAGACATCAGATAGGCTTTGTAACCCAAGACACGCAGTTATTTTCTGGCACAATAAAAGAAAATCTTCTATTCGTCAACCCAAATGCAACAGATGAAGAGATCCATACAGTTTTGAATAAATCAGCATGTCAAAATCTTTTGGAACGAAGCGAAAATGGTATAAACTCAATCATAGGTGAAGGAGGAATCAAAATATCAGGTGGTGAAAAACAAAGGCTATCGATCGCACGTGCATTGTTAAGAAATCCTAAGTTGATCGTATTTGACGAGGCAACGTCTGCGCTAGATTCTATCACAGAGACCGAGATCACAGATACCATAAAAGATATCTCAGCTACTAAGCAGCACATAATGGTACTCATCGCTCATAGACTATCTACCATCATGCACGCAGATACTATTTTTGTTCTCGAAAAGGGAAAAATTATCGAAATGGGATCACATCAAAGTCTTCTTGATGAGAAGGGACTATATTATGCTATGTGGAGACAGCAGATAGGAGAGCGCAAAAGCGAAATGGTAATCTCAAGTTAAAAAAATATTTATAAAACTTAAGTAATTGATTATCAATATATTGAAATATTAATCAAAATAATTAATCAATTGATTAATATTTTTGATTAAAAAATATTGATAAGTAAAAAATAAGCTATATCTTTGTGCCATCATTAATATGATACATATGAAATGTTTAGTAAATGAATCCACTGAAGAAAGAATCAAAGCAGCAGCGATGAAGATTTTTATGGAGAAAGGATTTGACGGTACGACAACACGTGATATCGCAAAGGAAGCTGGTCTGAACAGTGCCTTGATGAATTATTATTTCCGAAGTAAGGAAAAGTT
>JBBRJL010000264.1:0-4861 GCA_038219375.1 Chitinophagales bacterium
AATATCACCTGCATCAAACTCTCCGATTATCCTCATGATTTATTATATTTTTTGATAATACTTTCTGTAATTAAGCAATAAAACTTATACAATTCGTCATAATTTTCAAGCATCCCAAGATGTTTAGTGATAGTTAATTTATCATTTCTTTTCGCAGGACCGGTCTGTATCTCAGACGGAAGTCCAAAATCTAGTTTAAGTGCTGTTTCTTTGATAAGTGGATAAAATAAGCTGAAGTCTATCCCCTCATTCGAACAATAATCAGCTACAAGTACGTTCATATGGTTTACGAAATTATTGAGCATAACTGCAGCCAAGTGCATTTTACTCTTTTTAATATCATCGACCATTAAGTAATGCTCACTTATTTGATCTACTATATCTTTGAGTTGTACTTCTGTAAAAATATCAGACCCATTGAGTATTATTGGCATATCATTTGACGCTATTGGCAATTCTTTGGATAGTGTCTGTAATGGCCAGAAACATCCATAGTGAATAGCATAAGGAGCCAAGATACTTGAAGGTCTAGCACCCGATGTATGGACCAATATTTGTTCACTTGAAATCTTGAATGGCAATTGATTTAAGACTTCTTCTATGGCGTCATCATTGACACACACAAAATATATGTCTGCATCGGCACGAAGTCTTTTAATATCTGAAATATAAGAGGTTTGTCCGAATGAATCAAATTGATCCGAATGATCTGGATTCCTACCATATACTTCTACGACATTATACCCAGCTAAGGTCAAACTTTCGAGCATATGCCAAGCTACGTTTCCTGAGCCTATAATGGATACTTTCATTCCCTTACTATCTCTTTGAGAATCTCAACCAAGATGAGAAAAACAATCCGACCATCATAAGTATACTACCTAACCAGAATAGATTGATACCTGGGAAAATGGTAGCTTGAAGAATAAGGTAATCTGTCCGTGGGACATCGGTAGCAATACCCAAGTTTAGTGTACTCGAAGTACGTTTATCTCTAGCAATCTTAAAAGTAAACTCTTCTTTTGCAGGGTCTATATTACTAAATCTGATATGCATACCTGTGGCGCCTGAGTAATTTTTTATACTCATGGGTTGGTTATTTCTGATAATATAGAGCGGAGTAGATGTATCAACGAGTCCATTACCCACAATATTTAGTTTGGCACCAATAGCTATATCACCTTCTTCTTTTTTATAATTTTTGTGACTTGGACTTTTATTAAATTCAGCCAAAGATATATTAAAACCATCAATAGTAAGGCTATTTCCTATTTTGAGTACATATTCCTTGTATTCTAATTGTTCTTCAGGAGTAAAATATGTATTTAGCAATGATTCTTCCAATCTTATTCTGACACCTAGTTCGTCGATTGCTGCGGGATAACTATACATTAAAGCGCCGTCAAGGCCCAGAGCAGACTCAACTTGGTACGAAGTATCATTTTTTGTATCTGTTACTTCCAGAAGCACACCTATACCAGTATCATGTGTATTTTTACTGTAGTCAATATTAGTAGGTGCAAAATTGACTGATAATGGCTTGATAATGAAATTTCCCGAAACAATTGTGTCATTTAATGCTACTTGATGAGTTACAAATTTCAGAGAATCTTCGATGGCATTAGCTTTTTCTACACTTTCTAAAGCTGGCGGAAGCCCTACTACACACGTGAAGATATCTTTATGAAGATAATGTTTTGTGTCAGGATTGTAGGCAGCTACTTTAGAGAAATCATTTGAGTAAACAGCATTTGGATGCAAAGTAATTTCATCCAATACTGTTAGACTATCATTGAGTTTTTTGAAGTTTATAGAATATCTTCTTTCGTTACCAATAAGCGTATCAGTTTCATAGGTGATGAAATATCCTTGTGAAAATAGCGGTTTACCTTTTATAAGTTGGACATATTTTTCAATATCTTCATCCGTAAACATACCTTTAAATACGAAAGGATTGGACGATATTGATTTTTGATTTAGACCACTCGCTAGAATACCCACTACCATCATACCGAAACCAAAGTGAGCAATAGCTGATGGACCCAGTTTTATGTTACCTTTCAATACAGTTAATAGGTAGTCAATATTTGCTACAACTGCAAAATAACCTGTAACACACATCACCACATATTGCCATGAATACAACTTAATCCAAAAAGTGGTCAAATATGTTAAAATCAAAGAAGTCACAAGTAAAATCCCCATTTTAAGGGCAAACTTATTTTTCTTCTGTTCCCAATTGACGCCATTATACCTAAGGAAAATTGCTGCTGAAGATAAGATTGACACAAAAACTGCTATCCAGAGTTGGTATTTATTAAAATGTGGAATTACATCTTTAATTACTTTACCTACATATCCAGGATCAAAATAGGTTAATATTTTATTGTAAACAGGAAGTGATGTAGAACCTATAATCAAAATAGCACTGAATAATAAGATCAATGAACCTATAAACATCCAGAATTCTCTTGAATATAGAGGTTCATCTTTTGTAGGACTTGGTATGGATTTCCATCTATATGCTAAAATCCCCATGCCTGCCAATAAGAAGAAACCGACTAAAATGACAAGTTGCCACTCCAATCCCATTTCCGTGAATGCATGAGCCGATGTGTCACCCAATACACCACTTCTTGTGAGAAAAGTAGAGTATAGTATCAAAACAAACGATATAAGGTAATAAAAATAAACTGAACGTGTACCATACCCCGTATTTTTTGCAATCAGATGCACATGAACTCCAGCAACGAGCGTAATCCAAGGGACTAGGGATGCATTTTCTACGGGATCCCAAGCCCAATATCCACCAAAAGATAAGGCCACATAAGCCCACAAACTTCCCATAAGAATACCTGTTCCTAAGATTCCAGCGGAAAAGAGACTCCACCCAAAGGCTGGTTTAAGCCAATCTTTATGTTCATTTTGCCATAATCCTGCAAATGCAAACGCAAAAGGGACAATGGTAGATGCAAACCCAAGGAAAAGGGTAGGAGGGTGAATAGTCATCCAATAGTTTTGCAGCAAGGGATTCATGCCTCGACCTTTTATAAGACTAAGGTAATCTGCATTTGCAAATATGGGTGCGTCATTCATTTGTCTGAGAAGTGTAGTGGGATTGCTGCCGATTTTTATTACTTCATCTCCCCACGGAATATGAATACCTAGCAACATACTCATTAGAATTGCTTCTGCAACTGCGAATGTAAATAATACAGGAGCTTCAAGTTTGCCTGCCTTTTTAATCAAGATAAAACCTAGAATGGTATGCCAAAACATCCATAGCATAAAACTACCTTCTTGACCTTCCCAAAAAGCAGATAATATATATTTTAGAGGTAAGTCGGGTGAAACGTGATCAAAAACATAGGAATATTCATACATTTGATGATACATAGCGTAGAATATCAACCCGATCAAAGACAATACGCTAATACCATGTAGGTAAAATGCATTTCTTCCGATTTTTGCCCACCCATCAGTACTTACATTGGTTTTGTTTCTGACTGAAACAAAATATGCTAATCCCGAAATAATGGCTGCAACGAAGGCAGAAATGATCAAAAAATGTCCAACTTGGCCTACCCATAGATGTTCGCCAATGTATTTTACCTCACTCATGAAATGGTTTTAAGCTTTTTATCCTTCTTGATTTCTAATCGCAATCTCCTCGTCTTTATATTTAGATGGACATTTCATCAGGATCTCGTTAGCTTCAAAAACACCTTCGCTTAGCTTGCCTGTAACAACGATTTGCTCTGACATTTCAAAATCTTGTGGTTTTGGTTTGCTTAATACGACTTTAGTCTCGATGCCCTTATCATCTTTCATGAAAAATGAAAACTCGTTTGGCTTGTTTTGTGGGTCATACTCCATAGGTTTGTCTTTTGACAATTGACCTACGATTTTGACTCTTTCTCCATTTTCAGCATCTTTAAAATTAGCATATGTACTCACATCTTTAGATACACTTGAGAATACCAAGACACCTACAGCGATCAAGATAAATGATATGATAATATTTCTGTTCATTTTTTGAGGTTATATATTTTGATAGACGGTATATATTCGTCACAAAAGTACGAATATTATAATACAATGTAAAATCGTTATCAATTGTTTAGAAAGTATCTAAATTGTGTTGAATTAGTTTTATTATTGTTATTATGAATTGCTTTGGATCAACTTGTTTTTCTAATTAAAAAAAGCAGTATAATCTAATTCAAAAAATTAGTATCTAAGTCGAACGTTTTACTGTATCATTTCGATTATTTCAGCCTCGGACAGGTTAAGAATATCGGCTATTTGAGTTATTGGTGTACCCTTAGCTACCATAAATTTTACCAAATCAGCTTGCTTTTCTAATGCTTCATCTTTTTGCCTTCTTTCTTCATCAACTTTTTTTAAAAGAATAGTCTCTGCTTTTTGATAACCTAATTCATATCCTTCGTGCATAGCCGTTTCGGTTACATTCTGTAAATCGCGATAAACCTTGAGACTTTGCTCATATTCTACTCTTTCTTCCGCCGCTAGATTAGCGACCTCTGCTTCACCAAAAAATTTCATAAAAATCTTATTTTTTAACTTTGGCGGTATTTCAGTTAATTTATTCAAATTCTTTATTACAAACAACCATTTGTCAAAATTGGTTTCCAACTCATCAACTGTTTTATTAAAATTTTGCATTAATAGATAAATATATGTTAATTTGTCATAGAAAACATTATTTTCGCTATCTTTCAACTGCACAAACTGCATCACTTTACCATCATTATTGTCAAGTGAAAATACAAAATCAAGAATTGCAATGGTGTACACTGCGTTTAATTTGTAATTCCATTTGTTTTTTTTAGCTTGCTCT
>JBBRJL010000265.1:0-4853 GCA_038219375.1 Chitinophagales bacterium
TACAAAGGCACATTTTAGGTATCAAACAGCTAGACTCACCATACAAAATGATAGCAGCAGATGTTAATAATTCCAAAAATATCACAGCTGCAGATCTAGTAGAATTAAGAAAACTTATTTTAGGGGTCCAATCCAAATTCAGTAAAAACACCTCTTGGAGATTTGTAGATGCCGCCTATACATTTAATGATAATAATGATCCTTGGCCTTTTGTTGAAAGACTCAATTATGAAGAATTGTCGACGAGTATGGATCATTCAGATTTTATCGCTATTAAGATTGGCGATGTCAATGGTACTGTTTCCCAAAACTTACAAAGTCAGATAGTAAGCAGAAGTAGCAACAAATTGAATTTATACTTGGGAGATTCTTACGTTACAGCGAATGAACTAATAACGATTCCACTAATAGCAGAAAACCTGAATAATTACATTGGTATGCAGTGGACATTAGAACTTTCTACTGAGCTGGAATACATGGGCTTTGAATCTGTAGACCTTCCATTGAGAGATGACCATTTGGCACTTATTGAAAAAAATGGTAGAAAATACTTGACACTTTCATACGATGATCAAAACGGAATAACGCTTCCTGAAGGCAGTGTTCTATTCAATATGGTATGCAGACCAACAAAAAATAGCAAAATAAGTAATTTAATATCGATGAATGATGCCGTCACCAAATCTGAAGCATATAATGTAGAAGACCTGCCTTCAGATATTGAGTTGGTTTACAGAAGTGCAAAAAGCGAAATTGCTTCGTTTATCACACAAAACCATCCAAACCCATTTAAGGATGAAACGATTTTCGAATTTTCATTAAAAGAAAGAAGTCCCGTAATCTTAAGTATCTACGATACAAATGGATCAATGGTATTCAAAAGTAATGACATATATAATGCAGGAAATCATACAATGAGAATAACTGAAAAACAGCTTGGAAGTAAGTATGGGGTTTTCATCTGTAAAATAAAAACAAAAAATCTTGATGAAGTCATCAAAATACTACGAATAGAATAGTCTTTAGAACCGAGTATGATAGTAGCAAAGAAGCCGTCGATATGTGATATCAGACGGCTTCTTATTTTATAACTTACATCAACTGAAATAATTTATTCATCATCACCTGCATCTGCTTCGCTAGGGCTAGCAAGTATCGGTTGATACTTATCAACTATTTTCTTTTCTATTTCAAGTGCTACTTCAGGATTATCAGCCAAAAATTGTTTAGCACCTTCTCTACCTTGTGCAATTTTGGTTCCTTCATAACTAAACCAAGAACCACTTTTCACAATCACATTTGTCTCCACGCCTATATCGATGATTTCACCTCTCTTGGAGATGCCCTCGCCAAACATGATATCAAATGTTGCGATTCTGAATGGAGGTGCCATTTTGTTTTTGACCACTTTTACTTTCACTGGATTTCCGACAGTGTTACCGTCTTTATCCTTGATGGCAGTACCTGATTTTCTTATATCCAATCTTATCGAAGCATAAAATTTCAGCGCATTACCCCCAGTTGTCGTCTCAGGATTTCCAAACATCACACCGATTTTTTCTCTCAATTGATTGATAAAAATACAACAACAACCTGTACGTCCGATGGTGGCAGTAAGTTTTCTCAATGCTTGAGACATTAATCTTGCTTGGAGACCCATTTTGGAGTCGCCCATCTCCCCTTCTATCTCACTTCGCGGTACCAGTGCAGCCACAGAGTCGATAACAATGATATCAATAGCACCTGATCTAATCAGATTTTCAGCAATTTCGAGCGCTTGCTCACCGTTATCGGGCTGTGAAATTAAGAGCTCCTCCGTATTTACGCCCAAATGTTCCGCATAAAATCTATCAAAAGCATGTTCAGCATCAATAAATGCTGCAATACCACCTTGTTTTTGGCATTCTGCTATAGCATGTATCGCAAGGGTAGTTTTACCAGATGATTCTGGGCCGTATATTTCTACAATTCTTCCTTTGGGAAGCCCATTGATGCCAAGTGCAATATCAAGACTCAACGAACCTGTAGAAATCGTTTCAACAGCAACTACTTGTTTGTCACCCAATTTCATTATGGTACCTTTACCGTATGTTTTGTCAAGCTTGTCCATGGTCAGCGCCAATGCTTTTAGTTTTTCTTCTCTTTCTTTTGACATGTTTCTCAGATTATTGTATTAAACAACAAATGTATGTAAAATATATATGAAAATAACAAATACATCTTTCATTTTTTTGTGAATTAAACTAAAACTATGAATTTTTGGACTTTTGAATGGATTCAACAATAATAAAACATAATGCGGCACGAAGTATAACCTGATTAGTATACCCTTGAATAATATTATGTAAATAAAATTTTGTCTTCTAGATATTGTCCAAAAGAAATTTTAGGTTTGCAACTTTAAAAAAATTTAAAAAATTAATCATGACAAAAAAAAGATCAATCTTCTTGTTCGTATTTTCATTAATTTTCATCCATTTAGATGCTCAAAAGGTAAAACTTGATGACCTTGATACAAGAGCAACTTACTTAAAATTGCCCAATATTGGTTTCAAAGATGAGATCACGAGCTATCATGTGAGTGTATTGGGAAATGAAGCTGAATTGCAATATCTTGATAATAATTTTGTAGCAATAAAAAGCAAAGTTAATATTTTGAATATACCTAAAGTTGATTTGAGTGGTATGGCAGAAGTAGCATTGAATTTGGGAACACCCAGAGCAGAAAATGTATTTATTTCGACCACAGAGACAAAGGATAAAGAAGGTAAAATCACAAAAAAATATAAATACACCTTTAATGTAGAGTGCGAAGCGTCTTACAAAGTAGTTACAAATACAGGAACAGTTTTAAAAGAAATGACCATAAAAGGAACTAACACTGTATTCGATAAGCAGAAAGCTATTAAATATGAATCAGAAAACTATACCGATAAGGCTGCATTGGAGAAGTATTGGAATGACAATGGACCGAGTATCGTTCTCAAGAAAAGAAAAGAAAAATTGATATCTACTATTGATGACATAAACTATAAATTGAATGATGATTTTGGATTAATCAAGATAGTTGATAAAGTTGAGTTCAATACCTTAAAAGATAAATCTCCAGGTTATCCAGAATTTAAGGCATTAGAAAAAGTTGTGATTGATGCTTTCTACCAAATGACTGAATCTGACAATAGTAAATACGTAAATGCTATTCAGCCAGCTATTGATTTTTGGGTTTCTAAGATGCCATCTTATAGTGACAATGATAAAGAACAAGCAAAATTGCTATATGCTTGTAGGTATAATACTGCATTAGCTTATTTTTGGGCAGACGACTTTGAGAATGCGAGAAAATATGCTTCTATGGTAGAAAATGGGGAAGAAAAGTCAAAGGATGGTAAGAAGTTGAGAGAAAAAATTGAAAAACTAGAAGAAAACCTTAAAAAAATCAACTGGACAACTAGACACAGAAAAGTAGAACTCAGTGATACTGATAATCAAAGAGTTACAGCACAAAAAGAAGAATTGAATGCTGCTATCAGCTCGGGAGACATTTCTAAATATCCTGATTTTAATACAAAAATGGGCGTTAGAATTGAATCAAAAATTAAGCCTGGTGTAGTATATAATGATAGCGGCAGAAAAACAGAAGGATATTTTGTTTTTGAATCTAAGTCTAATGTTCCGAATTTTATCTATGAAGACACCTATAGATTTGGGTATAATGAAAATGGTAAAATAAAGACTGCTACTCTTAAATTTAGTGGTTTGGATTCATTTAGTATTGGTGATGCAATGTTTAAAATTAAGGATATCACCCTTGCTGCTAGCATATTTTCTGTGACACACAAAAATGCAGTTTATACCGTCTTAAATGAATTTAAAAGAACACAATGGTTAATGTATCACCCAACGATTGTACCATATGGTGCAGAAGCAAAAGATATGATTCCTTCGCCGCTTGTATATCACAAAGAGAAAGATGAGTTTTTTGAACGAGCAGGCGGGTTTTCATCTTTTACTAAGAACTTTTCAAACTTTATTGATGATTGTCCCTTATTAGTCGAAGAGCTCAAAACCAAACAAAATAATGCACCTAAGAAGTCGCTTTTGAGTAAATTAACATCTGACGATACTGAAAAAAACGAAGCAATAATCTTGGAGTTTTTACCAAGATATGATACTTGTGAATTGACCAAAACAAAGAAAAAATAAAAACTGATGGCAAAAAATGGGATCAGCAAGAGACTGATCCCTTTTTTAATAGCACACATTTTTGACTGCTTACTTTATAAATTGATAGTCGATCACAAGTAACTTTATATTCTTTAAGACACCATTATTTTGGTATCTTAATAAGTAGATGCCAGAAGAAATATTTGTTGGTAAGTCAATTGCTATCTCATCTTTTTCTTCATTCAAATCGTAAGTACATACAGTCTGACCGGCTAGGTTTAAAAGATTTATTTTATGTCCTAGTTGAGAAAGGTTGTTTAGTTTTACTGTCAACTTAGATCCAATATGAATGGGATTAGGTGAAATTTTGATGTCGGCTTTCTTAATATCTAAACTATTTGATGGACGTTCTTCTAGAATAAAGTCAAGTGAAATTTTATTGACAAGTAATTAATTTTTGCAAAGTTCTTCTACCGATGGCCTTCCCGTAAAATGGTTTTCGATACATCCTGGTATGGTAATATTTTGTGGCCAAGAGATAGGACATTTATTGACTAAAGCGTAATTATCCTTCATTATTACTCTGTTCAAGCTAATGACCCAATTGTTCTCTAGCACTACAGCTTCGATAATTTTATTAGAAAAATCGATACTATTCAGGTGTATATAGGACTAAAGTCATTTTGTCC
>JBBRJL010000266.1:0-4816 GCA_038219375.1 Chitinophagales bacterium
GTGGTAAAAATATGATGAAAGAAACGGTCGATACATTGGGTAATCAAAAGAAAATGAATTATGCTCTAAATCAACCAAATAAAGAAGCGTTTGTCGTAGCAGTTACAGATGGCTTGTTGCCTCCACCTGGCTACTTCGGTATGAATGTGGCGATGAATAAAAAAGGTTATGACAGTTTTGAAAAAGTATTGAATCAAGGTCTTACAGCCATCAAACCTACAGAATTTGAAGCAGTAGCGGATAGTACAGGTTCACTTATACTTGATACAAGAGAAAATGGCATTTTCGCAAAAGGATTTGTACCACAGTCGATCAATATTGGTCTCAACGGTGATTTTGCCCCTTGGGTTGGTGCACTTATCGTTGACGTAAAGCAACCTATCTTACTTGTAGTGGATAAAGGAAGAGAAGAAGAGACCGTGACAAGATTGAGTAGGGTGGGATTTGATAATATTTTGGGGTATCTCGAAGGTAGTTTTGATGCTTGGAAAGCAGCAGGATACGAAGTAGATACGGTCAATCGTATCACACCTAAAGAATTTGAAGCTAAGGTAAAAATTGGTGAAGATAAAATCGTGGACGTAAGAAAAGAAAGCGAATATGAGGCAGAACATATTGACGAAGCATACAATAAACCATTGGCGTATATCAATGAATGGATTAAAGATGTGAATCCATCTGAGCATTTCTTTATGCATTGTGCAGGCGGATACAGAAGTATGATGGCAGCGAGTATTTTGCAAGCAAGGGGATACAGAAATTTCACTGAAGTAGAAGGTGGTTTTAGTGAGATAAGCAAAACGACAGCATTGCCTAAAACAGATTTTGTTTGTCAGAGTAAAATGATGACCATTTAAATAAGTGCTCTGTCCGTTAAATTTTAAATCACATTTTAATTAATATACAAGATGTTCAGTTTTTTAAAGAGTATTTTTGCTGGAGAAACAGCCATTGATCTTTCAGAATTGATAAAAGGTAGTGCCTTTTTAGTAGACGTAAGGTCACCGGGCGAGTTTGCTTCAGGACATCTAAAAGGTTCTGTTAATATTCCATTGGATGTAATAAAATCAAATCTCCAGAAATTCAAAGGCAAAAAAAATATCATTGTCTTTTGCAGAAGTGGAAATAGAAGCAATCAAGCAAAATCAATCCTTGATGCCAATGGTATATCAGGAGTGGTTAATGGTGGATCAATAGATTATGTAAGCAATTTTGTAAAATAAAGGTTTTTGTCACTATTCAGTTGGTATGATAGATAATGTATAATAACAGGGTCTTGAAATTGTCAATTGAATAGCTTTTTAATTTACACCTTACACCTTACACCTTTCAACCTTACACTTTTAACTTTTAACTTTCAACTTTCAACAATTAAATCAATATGTACGAATTAATAACACAACCTTGGCCTTGGTACGTAGCTGGTCCACTTATTGGACTGACCGTTCCGGCGCTTCTTATTCTAGGGAATAAGTCTTTTGGTATTTCATCGTCAATGCGCCATATATGCGCAGCATGTCTTCCTGCTAATATTTCGTTTTTTAAATATGATTGGAAAAAAGAAATATGGAATCTTGCTTTTGTCTTTGGTATCCTAATAGGTGGTATCATAGCTGTAACTGGACTCCGTAATCCCAATGATATTGTGGTAGCCGATGCACTAAAAACCGAACTAGCAGGTTATGGTATTACCGATTATAGCGCCTTAGTTCCAGCAGATGTATTCAGCTGGGAACAATTGGCTACCTTAAAAGGATTTATTTTGGTTATTTTAGGGGGATTTATCGTAGGCTTTGGAACTCGATATGCAGGTGGTTGTACAAGTGGTCATGCTATCATGGGATTGTCTACTTTGCAGTGGCCATCATTGGTAGCAACTTGTTGTTTTATGATAGGAGGTATTCTGTCAGCTAATTTTATTCTCCCTTATATTTTATCACTTTAAAAACAATATGACATGATTAATCAAAATATTGTTTCTGATGAGTTTGTTGCTGTCGATAATGACGACTTAACAGTAAGAGAACTAGATAGTATTTGTGTAAACGAAAGTCAACTCGAACACAAATGGTACCACAATCTGAAATACATACTGGTAGGAATAACCTTCGGTATCGTCTTCGTCAAAGCAGAAATCATCAGTTGGTTCAGAATCCAAGAAATGTTCAGATTTCAATCCTTCCACATGTATGGCGTTATCGGTAGTGCTGTAGTGATTGGTGTCATTTCAGTATGGTTGATAAAGAAATTCAAAGTACGCACTATATATGGTGAAGAAGTCATCTTTCACCCTAAAACTTTTAATAAAGGTCAGGTCATAGGTGGTTTGTTGTTTGGTGTAGGCTGGGCAATCACAGGAGCTTGTCCAGGACCATTATTTGCCTTGATTGGATCTGGTGCTAGCGTTATCATTGTGACCTTATTGAGCGCTATAGCAGGTACTTGGGTGTATGGCTACTTCAGAGATAGACTTCCCCATTGATCAATAAAATCCATCATGAACGATTCAAATAAATATAGTTCTGATCACCAATTTTTGAATATTCAATCATTGGTATATGTGGTCATTTTGGTCATTATACTTTTATTGTTTTTGATTTTTCAAATATTCAATACTTCTGGTGAAATATTACCATGGCCCAAAGGAGATGACCCTGCTCAGATTCAAACAATTGCATCAGTCGAACAATTTTATAATAAAGAAACCTCTGATTTGTGGCAGCCTTTATCACTCGAATCTATCAAAGGGTCAGCATTGGAATCTCAAATATTATATGGCAAAGATTTGATAGCACATACTTCCAAATATCTAGGGCCAAATGGCAGTGTAGCTCAAATTTCCAATGGACTCAATTGTCAGAATTGTCACCTAGAAGCCGGCACCAAGATATTCGGCAATAATTATGGTTCTGTAGCATCTACTTTTCCAAAGTTTAGAGAGCGAAGTGGAACTTCTGAGTCTGTGTACAAACGAGTGAATGACTGTCTAGAAAGAAGTCTCAACGGCTCTCCATTGGATACAGCAAGTGCCGAGATGCAAGCCATTAAGGCATATTTCATTTATTTGGGAAAAAACGTAGAGAAAGGCACCAAAGTAAAAGGTTCAGGCTTCAAGGAATTAGCTTTTCTAGATGCTGAAGCAAACCCTATCTCAGGCAAACAAGTTTATACACAGAAATGTGCTAGCTGTCATCAAGAAAATGGCCTAGGTATCTTAGCAAGTACAAAAGATGAATATACCTACCCACCGCTTTGGGGCAAAAACTCTTATAATGATGCAGCAGGGCTTTACCGTCTCAGCAATTTCGCTAAATATGTCAAAACAAATATGCCACTAGGTGCTACATATCTCTCACCACAATTGAGTGATCAAGAAGCGTGGGATCTTGCCGCATACGTCAATAGTCAACCACGACCACACAAAAATACACCAGCCGATTGGCCAGATATTTCCAAAAAACCAATCGATCATCCTTACGGTCCATACAGTGATAGTTTTTCACTGCATCAGCACAAATACGGTCCTTTCAAGCCAATAGCGGAAGCAAGAAAAGCCCAAAAATAAATACATTAACAACAAGTTACATATTATCATGAGCCATAATCGAAGACATTTTATCAGAAAACTTGGTTTGCTGAGTGCAGGCGCAGGATTACTCCCGGTCAGCCATCTTTCAGCAGCAGAAACCAAAGAAAAAAAACTAAAAAAAGACATCGCTGAAAGTGATACTTCCACTATAAAAGTAAATATTCTTCAGTCAACCGATGTTCACTGTCAGATTCATGCGCATGATGAATTATTCTGGGAAAACAATAAAGCTGTATTCAGACGCACAGGTGGTTATGCTCATTTTGCATCATTTGTCAAAAAAGAAAGGAAAAAACATAAACATACATTTTTGATGGATACTGGTGACATGTTCCAAGGGAGTCAGCTTTCTGTCAAAACCACAGGTAAGGCGATATCTCCGATCCTTAATGCGATAGATTATGATCTTTACCTACCTGGCAATTGGGAAGTAATTTATGGTAAAAAAGAGATGCAAAAATTATTGGGTGGTTTACATGCACCTAAAGTTTGCGCTAATATGTACCATGACCTTGGAGATGGCATAAAAGGGGAACATATCTTTCCTCCATACCATATTTGGAATGTAGATGGCGTCAAAATTGGTTTTTTAGGGTATACTGATCACTTGGTTCCCATCAGACAATCACCCAATTATAGCAAAGGTATTATTTATACCAAACCTGAAGAAAATATAGCGCATTACGTAGATGTGCTCTCTAATCAGGAGCAATGTAACTTTATCATTGTGGTAGCGCATATGGGGCTATCACAACAAATTTACCTAGCTAATCTCGAAGTGACCAAAGGGGTAAATTATATTTTCGGTGGAGATACGCATGAGAGAGTACGTAAACCTATTGAATGTAAATATGCCAAAGTTGTGGAACCAGGAGCCTTCGGATCTTTTTGCGGTAAGCTCGAACTGACTTTCAAAGATGGTCATGTAGTAGAAGAAAACTATACTTTAGTAGAAATAGCAGAGTCGAAATTTAAAGCTGATAAGGAGGTTTCAGTTCTTATTGACAAGATCGAAAAACCTTTCCTAGATCAGATAAATAAAGTAGTTGGATATAGTACGGTACCACTTTATCGGTATTTTGTCATAGAGAATACCATAGATACAATGATCATTGATGGTCTGAGATGGCGAATGCCCGAAATTGATGTCGTATTGTCCAATGGTTTCAGATTTTGTCCGCCACGTACTACTCCTGACCATACTGGAAACATTCCGATCACGCAAGG
>JBBRJL010000267.1:0-4807 GCA_038219375.1 Chitinophagales bacterium
GATGTCAAGTGAGATAATGCAAGCTGGGTTGTTGCCACTGCAACTCCATATTGCGGCACCGTTGTACATCAGTTTGAAATAGTAGTTCAATCAACAAAACAAAACCTAAAATGACAAATACAAAAGAAAACGTAGTTTGGATAACCGGTGCTTCCTCCGGCATTGGCAAAGCCATGGCTTTTGAATGGGCAAAATTAGGATATAGGGTAGTACTTTCAGCCAGACGTAAAGAGCTGTTGGAGGCTGTGGCGCACGAGATTAACAACTCCCATGGAGAAGCATTGGTAGTTCCTGTGGATATTATGGAAGAAACCTCCATTGAAACTGCAGCCCAACAAATAATAACTACATGGGGTCGGTTGGATGTTGTTGTAGCGAATGCAGGTTTTGGTGTTTTTGGGAGCATAGACAAGTTAACAGCCGCAGATTGGAATAGACAATTACAAGGTAATGTCACTGGGTTAGCCTTAACAGTTAAATACGCCCTGCCACATTTGAAGCAAAACAAGGGTAGAATTGGTTTAGTAGGTAGTGTAGGAGCTTATCTTCCCAATCCTAATATAGGAGCCTATGGAGCATCAAAAGCTGCAGTGCTATCCATTGGTCTGACTTTGCAGGTTGAATTAATAGGTACTGGAGTGAGTTGTACTACTTTACATCCTGGATTTGTGGAGTCGGAGATAGCTAGAGTTGATAATGAAGGAGTATGGCATCCCGATCGTGTAGATCCACGTCCGAAAAACTTAATGTGGCCTGCGGACAAAGCTGCAAAAGCAATGGTAAACGCTATCATAAAAAGGAAAAGAAATTATGTATTTACGAATCATGGGAGAGTGTTTGTATGGTTGCAACGCTGGTTTCCTGGTTTGATGAGAACGGTTATTTCAAAAGCTCCAAAACCAGAATAACAGTACACAGAACATCATCTGACCGCAACCTATAAAAAAGAAAGCGGAAAGCACAATATTAAGCCATGTATGCTAAAGCCCAATACAAATATCAAAGCATTAAAGTCTAAAATGACATAGAGATGTCTTTTTAGACTTTTACTAGTTACTCACTTGACAAGTATGATACAAGTCGATGTCGAAGCTAACGAATTTCTATAGGTGGCCTAGTATCTCTGTGACTACAAATGTGGTAGTGAACTATGTAGTTTTGCAGTTTATTTTCTTGGATAAGCCCATGGAGGTACCAAAGTAATTGTGGGACAACTCTACGATAATGAATATATCTCAAATAGCTAAAGACAAACTATAAATAAAATCCAACTATTTTTGCTCATCGGAAACTGGTATACTTATAGAGATCAGATATCTTTGTGTGATTTACAACGATAAAGAGCTGTATGAAGTGAGCGTCTCACTGCTTATCCCGCCCTTTCGGGATACGGTTTCGTTTGATCGTAGGGGTATGACTCCCCTGTATGACTAGATTAGCAATGATTATGACCAAACCAATAAAGAAATGATTAAATTCTTTAGAAAAATCCACCAACAATTGCTGCCTGAAAATAAATTCAGCAAATACCTTCTTTATGCTATTGGAAAAAGAACCACATTTCACTATGCTCTTTATCTTGACATAACAATCGATGAAACGAAAGCATTTTTTTTAAAAAGAACACAGTATCGTGCCATAGTACTTCTTAAGTTTTGGAAAACAGAAACACTTCATGATTCTATTGTGAATTATTTACAGTTACCAGGTTTTAATCGAATTTATAGTCATATTTTAGGAACAGTAAGATCTCCAATTAATTCTGGGAATATAGATTTATTAAGTTCATATGAGCTTAATAACGAGATTTTTTTTCTTTTTGAAAAAGTAGATCCTAAGCTTATAGACATTAAAAGACATGATGAAAATTATTTTCGTAACGCTAAAGAACTCAACGTTGAAGTGGTGCCTAAAACCTATCATTCTAAAGAATACTATACTAAATATTTTGAAGCTCCATCCGATGCTTGGAAAGAACGTGTAACAAATGGTATGAATAATATTCCTATGGATTTGGATAAAGTTCCCTTCCAGTCAGATTTTAATATGTTGATTCAAAATGAATTTTTTTATTTGGCTTATACGAAGGTGTATATCTAACATTGAGTCCCTTCCGAAAACACCAAGTGTTTGAAAATCAGCTGTTTTTTACCCTTATTCCAACCCCCGACGACCCCCGGCCCCTGAAGGGGTGACTGCCTGAAGGGGTGAACACCTGAAGGGAAACAGTTGATCATCAATACAGTACAAACATCCATCTTTTAACTTTAATATTAAATTTACTTTTCGGATTGGACTCAACATTATAATATGCATAACATGTATGATGAGATATTTGTACTTAGAAATGAGTTATTAGATAAACTAAACCATGTGAAGTTGGCAAAAGGTGAACAGAAATAATAAAATACCGAAAGTTCAACACTATGTCAAAATGAATTGAAACGCATTTAACATTAACCGTTGGTACTTCAAAACACCATCCTATATTATCGTCTTACCATATAGGGAATTTACAAACAATATATTACCTAGGGAAGGGTATTTCTCAAATGGATCAATCATTTTTTGTCTAATGGTACTTTCATGAAGGCCCAAAATAGTAAGATCTGCATATTCAGATGTTTTTTCTATGACATCTGTTTTATCGATATTTTCATCTATAGGAAGTACTATGATGTTGTGTGGAGAGATAGGTAGTCGCCCCGATGTGGTGAGACTTTCTAGATTTGCTTTTTCTTGCTCCAAGTTTGCTTTGTCTACGATGGCAAATATTTTTATCTCTGCATTTTTCCAGTCAGGGTGTCCTAATATGATGTAAGATAAAAGAATCATGAGATTAGCATTTTCAAAATCTTCTTTTTTAATCCAAACATGTATTTCTCTCTTAAATCCAAATCCTTTGTCTGATGTACGTAGGATGCATAGGTCATAATTGGCACAAGCTATAAGGTTATAGTTGTCTATGATATCCGTGAGCCACTCGGGGTCTCCATATTTATATTCAAACAGCATCATATTGTTAGTATGTCCAGAAATACCAGGCTGTTGTATTGCTTGTACTATAGCACTGGTTTTAGATGGAGAGATGAGTGTTTCTATGTATACATTGGACTTAGTCACATTAGCAGCTTCTATGAGTTTTATCATTTTTTTGGAAGCAGCTTCTTTGGATGATTTTGAAAAATAATCCTTCTCGAAGTGAATAAATGTACCAAATCCATACCTATGTGATATCCATTTTAGCATCTCAAAAGCTGAATGTCGTTCAAATGTATCGATGGATAAACATACGACACCAGGTCTCCAATACACATCAGAGTTTTCTTTTTCAGTTTTTTGCAAAAATACTTGTAGATTTCGTGTAACCTGGTATATAACTCCTTGGAAAATATTGGATATTCCCTTTTTGCTTTCGTTGTTATAAGTGATGTAGAAATATGTAGCTACCATCAACATGATAGATGCAAGTGCATAGGGAGTATTGATCTTAAACATCAAATATATACAGATGATCGCCCCAAGAAGCGATAGATACCATTTTGACTTAAAGGATGGCCTGTAGGATGGATCTGCTGCAAAATGTTGTAAAAATGAGATAAGACACAGAGATCCGTAAGTTACCATAAAAAACATTGATATGACTTCTGCGACTACATTGACATCACCCATGAGTACAAAAAAGAGCGCAATTATACTCGTAATAATAGTAGCATTTCGGGGTTCATTAGTCAAATGGAGCCCTTTAACAACAAAACTATTCAGTCGAACATTGGGAAATACGTTATCGCTGCCTATAGCTTGTAACGTACGAGGCGCTACCATTATGGAACCTAATGCCGACGATATAGTCGCTGCTGCTAGACCAATAGGTATGATCGGTCCCCATAGCGCAATGCGACTCATCACCAACTGATCGCCTGTAAGGTCACTCGGATTTGCGGAGATGGTCAGTTTGTAGGCTATGAATACATAAATAATCATGCCAATGACCGTGGCAGAGAGTGTCCCAAGTGGTATAGATTTTTTTGGATCTGTTAAGTCGCCTGACAAGCCAACACCGGCTGTCATACCCGTGAAAGCTGGAAATATGATAGCAAAAACATAAAAGAATCCATTTCCTGTCTCTCTTACTGTGAATAAATTGCTTCTATCAAATGTCTCAGAGTAACCTGTGCTACCTAGAAAAAAAAGTATAAGAGAGATACCCAGTATTGTAACAACCACATACAATGCTTTCATACCTAGATCCGCTCCCTTGGTGAGCATGAGTGCTACGAGACCAAACAATGCAGGAATACTAAATATTCTATTGTCATATATTTCTATTTGAAAATTTATCAACAACCAAGGTTTTAAGGCTTCAAATGATTCTGCAAAAGCTATGATGTAAAAGGCTACACTGATAGCTTGCGATAGATAAAGTGCCAATCCAATAGATGCCCCTATATTGAGCCCAAAAGATCGAGATATTATAAAATACTCGCCCCCACCTTCTACTTTTTGGTTGGTAGCTATCTCTGCCAAAGCCATAGCTGTAGGTATAGTCACAGCATGACCTATGAGGATGATGAGCAAAGTTCCACCAAAACCCACTTCGCCCACTGCGTATCCAAATCGAAGAAACATCACTGCTCCTAATATCGTAGAGATAGCAGTCAGGAAGACTGGTAAAGTACCAAAATTTGCTTTAAAAGTATCAAGATTTGCCTTCATGCAAGGGAAGTTTAAACTTTGGTGAAAAATGATATTTTTAGTCTCGAAAGCGCAAGTTAAACTTTTATGCTAGAATTTAATGAATATTTCC
>JBBRJL010000268.1:0-4790 GCA_038219375.1 Chitinophagales bacterium
AATGAGTTGAGCAAAGAGATGATCCATCTATCAATTTCTTGCCTTTCGGCCAATGGAATTTTGTTTTCGCTGTAACTAAATCCATCAATATTAGCGTATAAAGCAAAAAACGAATAGGTATTAAACAAGGTTCCGAAAAACTTACGTCTCACTTCATCTATGCCTTCCAAATCAAATTTCAAATTGTCCCAAGGCTGTGCATTAGAAATCATATACCATCGTGTGGCATCTGCACCATACTCTGCTATCGTCTTGAACGGATCAATCACATTGCCAAGTCTTTTGGACATTTTGACACCGTTTTTATCAAGAACTAGACCATTTGAAACGACATTTTTGTAAGCTACACTTCCGAATACCATAGTAGCTATTGCGTGAAGCGTAAAAAACCATCCTCGGGTCTGATCTACACCTTCTGCAATAAAATCAGCTGGAAATGTTATGCCTTTATCTATGAAATCTCTATTTTGCATCGGATAATGCCACTGTGCGTAAGGCATCGCTCCCGAGTCAAACCATACATCTATTAAATCTAATTCACGCTTCATTGCCGTACCACTTGCTGAAACCAAGATCACCTCATCTATATAAGGACGATGCAGGTCTTTAGGTACAGATTGATTGATTCCCAATGTTTGATTAGCCAAAGCTATTTCATTGCTTAAGTCTTCTATGGAAGTAATACATTTCTCTTCCGTGGCATCTTCTGTACGCCATATAGGCAGCGGAATGCCCCAATACCGCGATCTCGAAAGATTCCAATCATTTAGATTTTCAAGCCAATTGCCAAAACGTTTTTCGCCCGTATGGGCAGGCTTCCAATTGATGGTTTTGTTGAGTTCTATCATTTTGTCCTTCATCGCAGTCGAGCGGATAAACCAACTATCGAGTGGATAGTAAAGTACTGGTTTGTCCGTACGCCAACAATGTGGATAGTTGTGGACATATTTCTCCACTTTGAAGGCTTTGTTTTCTTCTTTGAGTTTGATGGCGATTTCTACATCTACTGATCGTTCTGGTGCTTCGCCATCTGCATAATATTCATTTTTGACGTATTTGCCGCCTATTTCTGCTAGACCCACTCTGAACTTTCCACGCAAATCTACCAAAGGAACAGCATTTCCATTTTCATCAATTACAAGCAATGGTGGCACTTCGGGACTAGCTTCTTTAGCCACCTTGGCATCGTCTGCCCCGAAGGTAGGCGCTGTATGCACGACTCCTGTGCCATCTTCTGTAGTCACAAAATTGCCTGAAATAACCCTAAAGGCATTTTCAGGATTTTGGTATGGCATAGCATAAGGAAGAAGCTGTTCATATCTGATACCTACAAGGTCAGACCCTATGAAATCTTTGACAACGAGGTAAGGGATTTTTTTGTCCGATGACTGGAAGGCTGATAATTGCTCTTCTGACTCCACCGCAAAAAACTTACCTGCAAACTGTTTTTCTATCAGTGGTTTTGCAAGGATGACATTGACAGGTTCGAAGGTATATTGATTATATGTTTTGACCAATGCATAAGTGATTTTTGGTCCTACGGTTAGTGCCGTATTTGATGGTAATGTCCATGGCGTTGTCGTCCAAGCAAGGATATGTATGTCTCCAAGACCTTGTAGAAAATTAGGCAATGTTTCCGCCAATGTTTTGAACTGAGCTACGACGGTAGTATCCGTAACGTCACGGTAACATCCCGGTTGGTTCAACTCATGCGAGCTCAATCCTGTACCTGCAGCTGGCGAATATGGTTGGATGGTATATCCTTTATACAAGAGATTTTTTTGGTACAACTGACCCAAAAGCCACCATACTGACTCTATATATTCGTTTTCGAAGGTGACATAAGGATGATCCAAATCAACCCAATAACCCATACGACGGGTGATGTCATCCCATTGGTCCTTGTATTGCATGACAGTCTCACGACACTTATTATTATACTCATCTACAGATATTTTGGTGCCTATATCTTCTTTGGTGATCCCAAGTTCCTTCTCTACGCTTAGTTCGATGGGAAGCCCGTGGGTATCCCATCCACCTTTACGCTCTACACGTTTACCTTTCATGGTCTGATACCGACAGAAAAGATCTTTTACAGCTCGACCCATGACATGATGGATGCCAGGTCTACCATTTGCGGATGGTGGACCTTCGTAAAATACGAAGGAATTGTCCACGGATCTTTGTGTGACACTCTTGTTGAAAATATCGTTTTCTTCCCAAAATTGGCGTATTATTTTGTCTATTTCTGGAAGATTCAGTTGTTTCAGATTATCATTGTACTTTGCCATATTCGCTATCCTTTGGACGATTCAGAATTTTTAAGATCTAAAACTGAAATCGTCAATTTAAAAATGAATGCAAAGGTAAGAATTTTTGTGAAAAGTTTTGTTGGTGGGTTGTAAGAAAAAAAGATGGATAAGTTTATTGTCAAATTAGTTTTATTCCAAAAATGAAATAGCCATCAACATAATTTTGAGAGTTCAATGTTTTCGGCAACAAAACAATCACTGTATCTTTGATATCCCCTATCAATACCATAATGTAAGCAAGGGTTGTGTAATTTAAAATCTAATGCTAGAAACAAATATTTTCTGTCGTTCCTGTCAAAGCCTTCAAAACATTCAGGTAGTAAATCATTATCAATTTCAAAATTAACTGGCAATTCTTTAAGTTTGAATTTTTTCGGATTATTTAGGTTTCTGTGAATCCATTTGTAAAATGCTGTCCCCAATTTTTTTTCCGTTCCTCTTGAGCAATGTCTATAATATTCGTTTAATATAATGAATGTAGTGTCATATACCAAAAAGACATCTTCATTATTCATTAAAATTCCTTCCATGCTTTTAAGAAATGTTATGCAATTCTGCATACATTCAGTAGTTGCATTATCGTGAAGACCATTGGCAATGGCTATCACATTGGAGTCAATAATATTTAAATTACTCATTTACGTTTCTATTAAAATGGCAAATCTTCTTCTTTTGATTCAACTTGAGCTGTTTTCATTTTTCTTTTTAAAATGGCATTTTGCATCTGATAAATCTCTTCCATTTCGTCACCAAAAAAGTTTTCTGGCCAGTTTATGATTTCGCCAAAATCATCTACTTCCAATTCTTCTAGCACGGATTCTCCATCCACAAGATTGCAAAAATTAATTTTTATATCCTTATCGTCAATTTTTTCTTCTGCAATACGTCTTTGTATTCTGGTCAAAAGATGTTCACTATGTGATTCTATGATGAACTGTATATTATTGGATAAAGCCGCATCAATCAATAAATCGCCCAAGCCTGACTGTACCTTTGGGTGAAGGTGGATTTCAGGTTGTTCGACGATAATTATTGATCCTTTAGGAGCATAATAGCACAAAGCTATAATAGGCAAGATTTGGGAAACTCCAAAACCAACATCACAAATATCCACCCAGTTTTTTGAACCTCTGGTTTTTACATTGACTTGATACAATTGTTTTTCTTCAGAAATTGCCTCAATTTTAAAATCGTCCGCCATTCCAAACTCAACCAGCCACAAGCAAACTATTTCTGCTAGAGAACCATCAATATTGAAATATTTCGAATTGTAAACTTCCTTTTCCTTTAATGATGTAATAATAGCATCAAAAGTATTTTCTCCTCTAGAACCAAAATGAGAATGTCTTGATCCAGTCCATTTATATTCTCTTTTTGGAAATTCTCTTAATGGTCCTATGTATTTCATTTGAGAAAAGAGCAATTGGACACCGCGTTCACTAAATTCCACATATTGTTTATAAGAATCATCTGGAGGCCAAACATCATCTGGTTTTAATGATCCTGGAAATGGAATTCTAAAGAATTGTTTGATGCTGTCCAATTTAAATTTATGTGGTTGGTTTTCTATAAACTTCTTTTTAATGGACACATTGTACATTTGATCTAATGTAGTTTTATGGATGGTCATTAAAATATTTTCACTAGTTGATGAAAATTCCTGTAGTTCTACTATCCCCTTTATGTTTTTTGTTATTTTAACATTGAAGTCAAAATCTTGCAAAAAAGTAGTAGCCATTCCAAAATTGAGCACTTTTTCTTTTGCTGATTTATTTATAATTTCATCAAAATTTCCTAGATTGACATAACTTTTTTCGTCTCCAAAAAAAAGCACTACTTTTTCATCTTTATTTTCCACCGTTTGTTTTAGTAATAATAATAGTTGTATTATGCTAGATTTACCAGAACTGTTTTGACCAAAAAAAAGATTGATTTTTTTTAGATCGGTATTGAAGTTTTTCCAATTCTTAAAATTAGAAAAATTTAAGTTGGATAATTGCATAAAAAATTATTTGTAAAACAAAGATATAACTTTATCGATAAAACGAAAAATAACTGTCAAACATCAATGCTTGAAAAAGTATCACCCTTTGGACGATTCAGAATTTCTAAGATCTAAAACTGAAATCGTCAATTTAAAAACGAATGCAAAGGTAAGAATTTTTGTGAAAAGTTTTGTTGGTGGGTTGTAAGAAAAAAAGTAAGTACATTGTTATTTCAACGCATTTTTTTTGGCTTAGGTCTGGTGATCGGAATTAAGGACCAAACATCAATGCCGAATTCTTCATTGATGGCACGTAAATACTTCCATGAAGATGGATCATTTGTAGCTTTATTATTGAAATGTTATGTGAGATCAAATCCATACGTCTCAAATTTTTCTCTTTTATTTTTAATAAACTTTTTCCTGTTTGCCGTTAATACTGGATCATCGAGATTTAAAAGCTTTACCAAGTTAACTGCTTCAATATCATCAGG
>JBBRJL010000269.1:0-4768 GCA_038219375.1 Chitinophagales bacterium
GGTTTATAGGTCTGATGAAGGGTTAGAATCTTGGGACGGAACCTTTAAGGGCAAACCAGTAGAGCAAGGAGTATATGCTTTTATATTTACTTATACTGCTTTGGATGAAGACGATAATTTATTCGAAGATGCTATTAAGGGTGATGTAACTGTAGTTAGATAGTTTTATACTTAGAGTAAGATTGATTGTAAAGATTTTAGATTTTAATTGTCATGTTTTCAATGAAGTAAAATCAATATTTTTAACAATATAATTTCTTTTGACTATAATATAACTTGGTAAATATTTAAAAAGGCGAAAAGTTTCAGATTGAAGTATTTCGCCTTTTTAAATATTACGTCTACCCTGAAAATTAATTTTAACCCTTAACTAAAAGGTATTGATTTGTAATCGATTGATAATCAAATATTTCCATTTAAGACTAATAGGTAAAAAACTGTTGAATGTCAAATGATCGTAGTTTTCGGACGATACTTATTATTAGAATCTAAAACTTATCTACTATTTTCTATCAGCTTTTGTAAGAATGGAGATGCAAAAATAAAATCGTGGAGGACTTCGTTTTTACTGATTAATACTTCCTCCTTACTGCCTTGCCAAGCTAATTTTCCCTTATCCAATAGGCAAATGTTTTCTCCGATTTCCATTACAGAGTTCATATCATGAGTATTTATCACGGTAGTTATTTTATTATCTTTGGTGATGCCCGATATTAAATCATCTATAGTAATCGAGGTCTGTGGGTCTAACCCAGAATTAGGTTCATCACAAAAGAGATATCTAGGATTGAGTACTATTGCTCTGGCAATACCTACACGTTTTTGCATTCCGCCTGATATTTCGGATGGAAACTTATTATTAATACCTTCAAGGCTTACCCTCTCCAAACAATAGTTTACCCTGTCTTTTTTTTCTTTTAAGGTTTTTGTGGTAAACATATCTAGAGGAAATCTAATGTTTTCTTCGATGGTCATAGAGTCAAACAAAGCATTACCTTGAAACAACATGCCTACCTCCATTCTTAGTTTTCGCAATGCTTCCCTATCCGCTATAACCAAATTAGTACCACTGTACCAAATGTTACCTGAAGTTGGCTGAAATAGACCCACTAATATCTTTAGAAGTACGGTTTTCCCGGATCCACTTTTGCCAATCACCAGATTTGTTTTACCTGCTTCGAAAGTAAAATCAATGCCTTTCAGTACTTCTTGGTCACCGAAATTTTTAAATATTTTTTCTGCTCTTATCATTTCTTTTATTAAGCGGTGAGGACCAAGGCGATAATGTAATCTGCCAATAAAATAAGGATATTACTATATACAACGGCACGTGTACTTGCTTGTCCTAATTCGATACTACCGCCTTTCACAAAATAACCTTGATAGCAAGAGACTCCGGTCAGAATATATGCAAATACAAACGCTTTGACCAACATCATGACGACATTATAAGGAACAAAAAAAGATCGTACGCCTTTGATAAATTCTGCTGATGAAAATAATCCTGCTGGAACACTAGCCAAATATGACCCCAAAATACCTATCACCGCAGCGGCACAAACCAAGATTGGTATCATCAGTAAAGCTGCTATCAGTTTGGGCAATATTAAGTAAGCTGAAGTATTGACGCCCATGATTTCCATAGCGTCGATGTGCTCTTTCTGCTTCATTCCACCAATTTCTGCAGCCATATTACTACCGACTTTTCCAGCCAATACTAAACAAGTAATCGTAGGTGCAAGTTCGATGATTGTCATGTCTCTGACAATATATCCGATGTAGTAGGCGGGTATGAGCGAGCCTGCCAATTGATAATAAAATTGTACAGCCGTCACCGCTCCAATAAATATCGATATCAAAAATACGATCGGCAATGATCCTATCCCAATATCATACATTTGTCTTACCGTCTCTTTGTAGTACATCGTACCATTTTCGGGCCGCTTAAATATTTGACCCTGCCAAAGTACAAAGTTGCCAAAATGGTAAAAAAGGTTTAAGTTCATGAAATCGTATTCTGAATGTTAAAACTTAAAAAAGTTTAAAGGCCAAAATTAACCTAAATAATTCAACTATGACACAACAAATGAATATTACTTATGGTTTGAATGAAGATTAATAAATATAAAATATGAATACCGTTATAACTGGCTCATCCAAAGGAATAGGAAAAGCAATAGCTTTACGATTTGCTTCAGAAGGACATAACTTGGCACTTTGCTCTAGAAACCTGTATGACCTTGAAAGCCTAAAAAATGAAATCACATCACAATATCCTAAGATTAAAGTATTTGTAAAATCGGTAGACATTAGCAAGCCTTCAGAAATAAAATCATTTGGCGAAGATGTATTGGCTACTTTTGGAGACGTAGATGTACTGATTAATAATGGTGGTATCTTCCTTTCGGGCAATGTACTCGAAGAAGAAGAAGGAATATTGGAATCTCAGATTGAGACCAATTTGTATTCTGCTTACCACTTATCCCGCGCTTTGGTGCCTGAAATGATAAAGAAGGGTAGTGGCCACATCTTTAATATGTGCAGCATAGCTAGTCAGATTGCGTATCCCAATGGAGGTTCGTACACCATTTCGAAATTCGCTCTTCTTGGTTTTTCCAAGGTTTTGCGTGAAGAATTAAAACATAAAGGCATCAAAGTGACATCCATACTTCCAGGGGCAACTTGGTCTGCTTCTTGGACGGGAGTTGACTTGCCGCAAGAAAGATTGATGGAAGCCAAAGATATCGCAGATACGGTTTGGTCTGCTTATGCTCTCGGGCCATCTGCTGTGGTAGAAGAGATTGTGATTAGGCCACAATTGGGTGATCTGTAAACATTTTGACTTTAAACATGCTTTTTATATCTAAACTTGTCGATAATAGGCATTTTATAACGGTAATATTAATTTTTTGTAAAATATTATTAAATAACTGAAGTTTCGGAGATATTAAATTATTGATCATAAGACAATTACAAATCGAGAAATCTTATATACAAGTAGTTAATATGTTTTAAATCAACTACTTAACCATCATTTACTGAATTGTAAATTTTTATCAGACAATTTTTTATTAATATTTCAATTAACGCCAAGTTGAACGTGGGACTGGCTTTTTCATTTTTAGTCAAAATTTCGTAAAATAGGAAGAAAAAGACTGAGCGGTTTTGGTAATGCAAAAAAGTATAACTGAACGATCCTGCTAGGTCGAGCATGACAATGCGAGAAGTGAAGGCACCCGAAAGGGACGGGAAGGTTGCGGCTAGAGCGACAAAGCCAGACAATTGATCATACATTAAATATAAAAGAGGTTAGTATATTTTGACTTGAAACGATGAAGGATAAAACAGGCGCTTTTAAAAATGTGCGAAATGTTATACACACAGTCAAATTCAAATTTAAATATAAATAAATAGGATTTAAAATTATCACCGAAACTTGAGTTAAATAATTAAAGGTGGTATTAGTTTAAACGTTATCTTTACCATCCTATTTTTGATTGACTCTGCGAGAGCTTCTTCACCTATGTCTGTCGATAAAAAAATAGCTTTGAAGTTTTTTTCGGGTTTAGAACAAAAAAAATTATTTCATTCTACTATGTTCTTTAAGAATTTTCAGAATACCTTTCTCCGTTAATCCAGTTATATTTGATATCATTTCTATTTCCATACCTTGATCAGAGCAGTTTAAAACAACCTCAATTTTGCCTTCGATTTTGCCTTTTTGGATTCCGATTTGCTCTCCTTTTTGGATTCCGATTTGCTCTCCTTTTTCTAAAAGTCTCGAATATGTGGTCATAATATTATCTTTTAATTTCGGTGGTACGCTTTTGATTGACTCTGCGAGAGCTTCTTCACTTATGTCGGATACATTTAGTGCATAAACGACAATCATCTCCAAAAAGTTCCAGTCATATCCTTCTTTAGGGAACAAATCGAAAATACGTCTGAAGTCTTCTGCCAATTTCACAGGATTGATGCGCCATTTCTGAGCTATGACTGCTGCAGCCATCATTGCGTCCCTCATTGTCCCAATCTGTTCTTCCTTAACTGCATTTAGCGAAATAAATATGTTTTGCATTTTTGGAACAAAATCACGTATATAGTCTGGATAATTTTCGAATAATACAGACAAATCAGGTAGTTTCCATTCCTTTTTACCCTGATAATAAATGACAGGTATGATGACTTTAAGTTTCTTACGTTGACTGACACATTTCAACCAATGTGCAAACATATAATATCCAACCTGTACCAAAACGTACTTATCAGGAGATGATTTATGCTCAAAAAGTAATGCAATAGTTACCGCATCTTTTTTTCCATCTTTTAACTTAACTTCAAATACTAAATCAGAAAAATACTCACTTAATTCCTTAGAAATATAAGATTCTTTAACAAGAATCAAGGTGGATAAATCAATAGAAGACACTAGTTGAGAAGGTAAAAAATGCTCAATAAAAGACGCTGCACGTTTTACATCAGAGAAAGACTCTCTGACAAATTTATCATGGATATTATTAATTTTTTCTGCCATGCTACAAAAATAGTAATAATTTTGAATTGAGTTTAAATTATTTTAGAAATTTTTTATTTGGTATATTTACTTACATTTCCTATGCGTTTAAATCACAAATTATGGCTCTATGTTGAATAGGATGGGGACGATTTGACACTAAGTAAGAAGTTGGGGTACTTAAATTTAAGTTTACCAGCAATAAAATAGATCATATTTATGTAATTGGTCATGTTCCGATATCCTCTCGCTCTT
>JBBRJL010000270.1:0-4763 GCA_038219375.1 Chitinophagales bacterium
TATTCATAACAAGCCACCAAGATTTGAAGACCTTTCTACAGAAAATGAAATATTGTACACAGGTATCAAAGTGATTGACCTTATCGAACCTTACTCAAAAGGTGGTAAAATTGGTCTTTTCGGTGGTGCGGGTGTAGGAAAGACAGTTTTAATTCAAGAATTGATTAATAATATTGCAAAAGGTTATGACGGTATATCTGTATTTGCAGGTGTGGGTGAGCGTACGAGAGAGGGAAATGACCTTTTGAGAGAGATGCTTGAGTCTGGCATTATCAATTATGGTCCTGATTTTATGCATTCTATGGAAGAAGGCGGATGGGATCTTAGCAAAGTTAGCAAAGAAAGTCTTAAGGAATCAAAAGCAACCTTCGTATTCGGTCAGATGAATGAGCCACCAGGAGCGAGAGCAAGGGTAGCATTATCAGGATTGACGCTTGCAGAATACTATAGAGATGGCGACTTGAGTGATCCGAATGGTGGAAAAGACATCCTCTTCTTTATAGATAATATATTTAGATTCACTCAGGCTGGTTCAGAAGTATCAGCACTTCTAGGTCGTATGCCATCAGCGGTAGGATACCAACCTACATTGGCTACAGAGATGGGTTTGATGCAAGAGCGTATCACATCTACCAAAAGAGGATCTATTACATCAGTACAAGCAGTTTATGTACCTGCGGATGACTTAACAGACCCTGCACCGGCTACGACATTTGCTCACTTGGATGCAACTACAGTATTGAGTAGAAAGATCGCTTCTTTGGGTATTTATCCTGCGGTAGATCCATTGGATTCTACATCTAGAATTCTTGACCCTACTATCATTGGTGAAGACCACTATAATACAGCCCAGAGAGTAAAGATGATCCTTCAGAGATACAACGAACTTCAGGATATCATCGCCATCTTAGGTATGGAGGAGCTTTCTGAAGAAGATAAAATGGCCGTGTACCGTGCTAGAAAAGTACAGAGATTCCTTTCTCAACCTTTCCACGTAGCGGAGCAATTCACGGGTATTCCAGGTGTTTTGGTGCCTATCGAAGATACCATCAAAGGATTTAATATGATCATTGATGGAGAACTAGATAAATATCCTGAAGCAGCATTTAACCTCAAAGGAAACATAGAAGATGTCATCACAGCAGGCGAAAAAATGCTTGCAGATGTAGCAGCAAACGCATAATCAGTTTTTTTCTGACATTATAAACAGATAAATATGAATTTAGTAGTGTTGACACCAGAAAAAGAGATCTTCCACGGTGCTGTTACTTCGGTAAAAGTACCAGGTATAAGTGGTCAGTTTGAAATACTTAAAAATCACGCGCCTATTGTCGCAGCTCTAGGTCAAGGAGAAGTGAGAATCCTAGACACAAAAGGTCAAAAAAGGACCTTTATGATTCAAAAAGGATTTATAGAAGTACTCAAAAATGACGTATCTCTTCTAGTACAAGGTGTAAAAGAATAGTTTATTCTTAGAGAAACAAAGGATATTTTAAAATATAAAGCCGAAGTATGTTCGTAACATGCTTCGGCTTTTTGTTTATGCAGGCTGAGTTAGCCCTTTATTTATGTGTATTATAATGTCTCCTTCAGCCATTTGAAAAACTCTCTTTGCCACACCAAACTATTTTGTGGTTTTATCACCCAATGGTTTTCGTCAGGAAGGTACAATAACTTGCTCTTTATACCACGAAGTTGCGCTGCATTAAATGCTTCGAGACCTTGACCAATTGGTACACGATAATCTTTTCCTCCTTGGATGATGTAGATTGGTGTATCCCACTTTGCCACATGATTGATAGGATTGAAATCTGTGTATGCCTTATTATTGCCTTCCCAATAAGGCCCACCAAAATCATAATTGACAAAAAACATTTCTTCTGTGGTGCCGTACATACTTTTAGTATTAAAAACGCCATCATGTGCAATAAAGGTCTTAAATCTTTTTTGATGGATGCCAGCCAAATAGAATACAGAATATCCGCCATAACTCGCACCGACTGCACCAAGACGGTTCTTATCTACATATGTTTCTTTCGACACATCATCTATGGCTGAGAGATAATCACGTATGTTTTGGCCGCCCCAATCTTTACTGATCTGATGATTCCATTCTACACCATGTCCTGGCATACCTCGTCTATTGGGCGCTACTACGATGTAGCCCTGACTCGCCATGAGCTGTAAGTTCCATCTGAAAGAATAAAATTGTGTCAATGCGGATTGTGGTCCACCCTGACAGTAGAGCAAAGTAGGATATTTTTTTGTTGCATCAAAATTAGGTGGATAAACGACCCAAACGAGCATTTTCTTGCCATCAGTGGTGGTGACATATCTTTTTTCTGTTCGACTTTTGGCGACAGAATCGTAGATAGATTTGTTTACATCGGTGAGTTGCATCCATGATTTACTTATAAGATCATACGTAAATATGTCAGCGGCTCTGTTCATGCTTGTCCTAGATAAGACTAGTTTATTGCCACTTTGACCTACGATGCCTGTGATGTCCCATTCACCATCAGTGAGCTGCTCTACTACGGGCATTTTTTTGGTCGAACTAGGGAAATCTACTTTGAATAACTGTATGGTACCATCTATAGGTGCTGTAAAATACAAGTTGCGACTGTCCGCTGCCCAAACAAAACTATTGACTGTTCCGTCCCACTGTACAGTAAGATTGGTGGTAACTCCTTTGGAAGAGAGTACTTTTATATCATTTTTGTCTGCTTCAAACCCTTCTGTTTTCATACTCAAAAAGGCTAAATCTCCATCTACTGAGTAAGAAGGATTGGTATCGTATCCTTTGTTGTTTTGGGTAAGGTTTTGGGTTTTACCTGATTTTATTTCATATTGATAGAGATCCGTATTAGTGCTTTGTGCTGCTTCTGTACCGCTCAGTTTTTTGCTCACATAAACAATGGTTTTACCATTTGGATGCCAAATATAGTCTTCATCTCCGCCAAATGGTTTGGTAGGACAGTTGAATGGTTCGGATTTCATGATGTCTGTGCCTTCTGCGTCCTTGGTAGCATCGGTTGAACTGACGAAAACGTGGTTAAATTGCCCATCATTCCACGTATCCCAATGTCTGTAATCGAGTGAGGTATAAACCTGAGCTGTTGACTGTTTGAGGTCAGGATATAGGTCAAAACCATTGATTGCATTTATTTTTACTGCTTTGTCGCTGATTAATGACTTACCATCTGGCGATATATTTTTATTTAATACGAGCTTTTCATAATCCATAATTTCGGTAGCGACCCCACCATTGATACTTACCGTATAAAATTTTGAACTAAACTTATTGTCATCGACACTAGGTGTGGCTACTTTGTAGATTACGTTTTTGTTGTCTTTAGTGATTCCTATCGGAGATACACGCCCTAGCTGCCACATTAGTTCTGGTGACATGACCTTTTGTGGTTCTTTAGGTCTAGTTACTACTGGCTTTTGCGCATGGATAAAACCTGACAATAGTAAAATGGAAGTCAATACAAACTGTTTTAAAATATTCATACAAAACTATTTCTTTGATTAGGAAAGCAAAATTAGCTAAAAATAATGAAAAAATAGAAAGTCTTATAATTTTAAAGAAAGCAAATGGATTCTACAATTGACGAGTAATGAAGTTGCAAACTTGTTTCTTACGACGAGTTATCTTGATAGAGTACTAGTCCTATGAGAACATTAAAAATTGTAATGACTAATCAATATTGAAATTTATTATAAATCATTACCTTTGTCCAAATCATAAATCAATAATCATGTACGAATTTATAAAAATAGCACACTCACATCTGGCATGGCTGCTTTTGGGTGTATTAATAATTGCAATTTTAATACTAACTATTTCTAGATTTAGCAAAAAACCATTCTCTGCGCCACATCTCAAGGTCGCTTTGGTAGGTATGATAGCTACACATATTCAGCTATTGTTGGGACTTGTTTTGTATGTCATTTCACCATATGGTATCAAAAATTTGTCTGGAGCCACGATGAAAGATTCTTTTGCAAGACTACTTGCTTTAGAGCACCCTATCATGATGATTTTGGCAATAGTGTTGATCACAATTGGCTATTTTAAAGCAAAAAAAGCAGTGGGCACTGCCAAAGCTTACAATGCAGTGATGATATATTATAGTATAGCCTTGATACTGATGTTGTCCAGAATACCTTGGCAAGTGTGGATGAAGGGCTAGGAGACTTCAGGAATTAGTAACAATAACATGCACCATATGATCATAGTAAAGCATCATAATCTATACTTTTAGCCATATAAACTGTTGGCTCAGAATGTGATGTATGATGTTGACAAATAGGTTTTTTTTAATAGTTTTGTTCTTGCCATTATTTGTGGTAGCGCAACCTACTAAGAAAGTGAAACAACATTTTACAAAACATAACAAATATACGAACAGTACTTTGTTTTGGAGTCTAATCCATCAATCAAACATGGGCCTTTTGTTTCGCACAGGCAAATGACCAAAGACGAATGGAAAGCTTATAAAAAAGGAAAGGTAAGTATCGAAGATTTTATAATGTACAAAGGATGTTATGTTTATAATGAAAAAGATAGTGTCTGGTACGAAAATGGAAAATTGCACACTTACAAAAGTGGAAAAAAAGCAGGCATCTCGACCGAGGCAATAGAAAACGAACTAGTTATCATAAGGTATGACCATGATAAACAACGAAAAGGCTTATTGATTCTTTTGTACTAAATCATCAAGGATATATCGCTGATGAGAATTTATCCCACCAAT
>JBBRJL010000271.1:0-4744 GCA_038219375.1 Chitinophagales bacterium
GGAATGGGTATCGCAAGTGTTCTACCGTTATTTAAAGTATTTAATTTTGAAGTAGATGCTAATACCCGTAATATTCACGATTTAAAAGATTTTTCATCTTGGACTTTTAATATGCACAACCAGTTGATGCTGGGTATTTCTTGGCAACCTTTCAAAAAAATCGGTATCAGAACTGGCTTAACACTCAATCATTTTTGGTACGATAATGCTGGGCCAATAAATAATCAATTTGTATCATTGATAGGCAGCCCTATACATGAAAAGGATGGCAATAGCCGCAATCACAAAATATGGATAGGATGGCAAATGGGTGTGTTGTTGTTTTGATAGCCTATAATTGTTGTTGTGTAATGCTCATCAAATATTTAATTTCAAACAATCTTTCAATCAAGTAGGGTACTATCATAGATTCTCGTTATTTTCTTATATTCAATTATTTTAAGTAACATAAATACATATATTTTGAAAAATTATTTTTTTCTCCTATTTTTTATTTGGATTATGTCTTTTTTACATATTTCTGCACAAAGTCCTAGCGTTTTATTCAGTTCTGTTATAAATACATCGCTATCTTCTCCAATTCAATTAACCCATGCAGGTGATGGATCAAATCGTATATTTGTTGCTGAAAAAGGTGGACGCATCAAGGTTTTTACTAAAAACTATGTACTTAGTGACACTTTGATTAGAATATTTGATATGGGATCAGATGGTGAACAAGGATTACTTTCTGTAGTATTTCATCCTAATTTTAAAAATAATGGTTATTTCTTTGTATTCCATACGCAAGAAAATACTAATGCATTAATAGTGGACCGATATACAATCAGTACCACAGATCCTGACAAAGCGGATATTACCACTAAACTGTCCATTCTCAATATACCTCACCCTTTTTTAAATCACAATGGTGGCGAGATGCACTTTGGTAAAGATGGGTTTCTTTATATTTCAACTGGCGATGGTGGTGCTGGCAATGATCCAGATGACAATGGTCAGGATTCTTTGTCGCTTTTAGGGAAGATATTACGTATAAACGTCAATAGTTTTTCAGGTGGAAATAATTACTCAATACCAATAGGTAATCCAAATCCCGCATCTCCAGTGTATTGCTATGGTTTGAGAAATCCATTCAGATGGAGTTTTGATAGACAGACTGGTGATATGTATATCGGGGATGTTGGCCAATCGGCGCGTGAGGAAGTTACCTTTACAGCAGCTGAATCGATTGCTGGAAGTAATTTTGGGTGGGATTGTTTTGAAGGGTCAGTACTACATCCTACAGATGCCCCATGTCTTCCTTATTCCAATTATGTACCACCCATTTACGAGTACGTTACAGGTGGAAATGAAAGATCAGTCATAGGAGGCAACGTTTATAGAGGCTATGCTTATCCTGACCTGAAAGGATGGTATTTTGCAGCTGATTATTATTCAAGATTCCTTAGAAAAATTATGAAAACAGGTACATTATGGAATGTTTTCACCCAGGAAATGCCAGCTTTATATTGGGGCATGGCGGATTTTGGAGAGACGGAAGATGGTGAGCTGCATATGGTTGACAATAGTAACAACGTCATTTATCAAATGACGACAGCCAATCCTAGAACAGTTTATATTTTCACAGGAAATGGCGATTGGATGATTGCTTCAAATTGGAAAAGCGACGTAGTACCTCCTAACCCTTTACCTTCAGGATCAGTTATTGTCATTAAGCCTTATAACAACGGCACATGTCAGCTATTCCAAAATAGAACAATAAATCCAGGGGCTGATTTTTTTGTTGAACCTGGTTGTCATTTTATACTTGGTGGAACAGCAAATCTTATCATTGATTAAAATTTTGGTACTCAATTATAGTAAAAAGAAATTAGATTGCTAAAAATTTTGATTTTAATAAATTGAAAATGTGAACATTAAAATTCAATATTTTTGCAATTTAATTTACTTTAGGTATAAGAAAAATATGTATTTTAATTCATTAAAAATACGTCAATTAAAATCCTGAATTTTGACAGCAAAATTTACTTTAGGTATTGTTTCTAAATCATATCATTCAGTTCGGCTTTAATTTCTTTTTGTACCTTATTGACGCGCTCGATAGTAAGCCCTTCTTTATCTAGCATTTGATCGAATTCAAAGAAATTTGACTCGATTTTATGTTTTATTCTACTTGTATAGTCGCTTAGTTTTTCGGACACTTCTTCTTTCATCTTTCCACGTCCTTTTATAATCTCAGCTTCAAATTTGTTTATTACTTTACCTCTATTCAAACCTAAGGTAACACCAGCAAACAAAACTCCGACAGCCGTCAATACACCACCGGTGATATCAAAAACAGCTCCTTGAGCAACTGCTGCCAGAATGACACCTACAATGGCAACACCTCCACCGGCAGCGAGATTTGGTGTCATTTTTGACGATTCTGAAACCATTCCTTCATCATAAAAGTTCTCAGCTTTATTCATAAATTGATTAAAGCTTTGTTGGAGATCTTTCAGTACATTAATTCTTCTTTCGGCAATATCCGCAAAGATTTCGTCATTATTCTTAAGGATAGTTTCTGAATATCGAAGTTTATTGTCCACAAGTTTTCCCATAGTCTGAATGTTTTCCGCAACATCGATAATACCATTTTGTAATTTATCACGAAGGGATGTATTGAGCTTTAACTCGAAGTCATTCGCTTGACTATTTAGCCATTCTTTGAGACTACTTTCTTTACCAAAAATAGAGCTAAAAGATCTTTTTACCACGCTCAAAAAGGATAATCCATCTTTGAGGTCACTAAGTTTTTGTCTAGTGATGTTATCATAAGAATCTAGCAAGTTTTCAGATAAAACAGAAATTTGTTTTTCGGTTTTGATTTGTTGTGTATCTATGAGCTCACGTATTTCTGCACGAAATTTTACATCTAGATCATATTGTTTTATTCGGATTTTCATGCTTTCATCTAGCTTGGATGAAATAGTTAATAACGTATTAATATTATTCTGAAATTTTAATTCCGGTGCTTTACCTCCGGTGATATTATCTGCAATATATTTTCTTATTTCTTTAAATCCACTTATGTCGTGATAATCTTCCTGTTCTAGTTTGGCGGAAACTGCAAAAACATTTGGATTCTCAATCCCTTTTTTTACCGCATGGTCCACTACACCATTAAAATTAATTTGCAAATCAGCTTCAGGAAGAAGGTCCTTTTGTTGTAGTACAAAGATTATTTTACGATGCCATTCTGTATTTATATAGTCGAAAAATGCCCAAGATGATTGTCTGTAAGGATTTTTTGCTTCAAATACAAAGACAATTAGGTCCGAATAAGGAATAAATTTTTCAGTTATTTCTTGATGGTGATCGACAATAGTATTTGTGCCTGGAGTGTCTACAATAGCTATTTCTTTCAGTATTTCTACAGGTTGGTATATTTTTTTAAGGTATGGGTTGATGATTTCAACTTTTTCTTCTACCCCGTAGACTATTTGCTGAATGGTATCTGTCATCGGAGAAGGAGCAACTTTACAGATCTCCCGATCCGTATCCAAAAGCGCATTTATAAAGCTTGATTTACCCGCTTTTACTTCACCTACGATGACAAATGTAAATGGTGCATCCAATTGATTTCGTAGTTCATCAAGTGTAATCTCTAATTTTTCGTGGCCTACTTCTCTTGTTACAACTATAAGTTTATCTACGGAGAGGGCCAGTTTTTTGATTTTTTGATTGAGCTCCTGGTTAATATGGTTCATAAGCAATATACTTCTTTATTAAAATTTTTTTGATCAACTTTTTTTAGAAAAGAGATGGATTCAGGTCCTAGACAAAATAAAAGATCTAAGATACTTAGATTTTGTGTAAATCCAAATTTATCTTCCCAAACTTGGCTATATGATGAATCCGTTTGGTCCGATACCCATTTTTTGTTCCTACAATCCAAAATATTAACATAGCTTGATTGATATGAATTGGAAATTGAAATCGTTTTTGATAGCTTTATTTTATTGAATGTAAACTTGAGACAATCCATATTCAAATCAAAAATATAATCGTATTTTTTTCTGAATAGACTTTCAATACCATCAAAATAAAACTCAAAATAGGGACTTTTCCCGTATGCTGAACGTATGGTTTGAAGGTGTACGTCTACCCAATTATCATCGTAAGCAATTTTCACTTCTGATATTGGCATTTTATTATTTTTGCCCTTAGCTAGTGGAATGCTCAAGTGTAATATGCCATTTGATGTCAGTATATCATATTTATTTCGATGACTTCGTTTTTGATAATTTTCATGTCTTTCTATAATTACTTCATCAACATTGAGATATTTTGCAAAAATTCCTATTGGGCCAAATATTTGTGTTTCTTGAATGATGGATTTCACATTTTGATACTTTTGGTTCAAAAATAATATGCAAATATATGCACAATTGCCTTGTTAAAGTAATTTCTTTATATTTTGTAGATTCATAGTTTATGCTTTTACATTTAATTTTAAAGGATTATTCTTATTTTTGGTAAAACCAATTTGATTTTGTAATTACCAATCTCAAAAATCTGTTCTTGAGTCTACTCCGAAAAGTAAATTTAATACAAAGGTTAAAAGATGGATGTTTGTACTGTATTGACAATCAACATATTCCCTTTAGGGGCAGGGGTGTTTCATTTCAGGTTTTCACCCCTTCAGGCAGTCACCCCTTCAGGGGCCGGGGAAATCACATGACAATTGACTTTAATGCTTGAA
>JBBRJL010000272.1:0-4739 GCA_038219375.1 Chitinophagales bacterium
GATTGGACATTTGTTAATATAGCTCACCATGCACTTGCTTGGCATCCTGTAATTGAATCCATAAGTTCGGAAGATATCATTCCACAGAAAATGTTGACCCCAACATTTGCTGTATGACCAAAAAAATGTTTAATTTTGCATTTGAGATTGACAAAAATTTCCAGTAAAAAATTGTTGTATAAAATTTTAAAAAATAGATCTTCAAAATAAAAATATAATGAGAAATATAATTTTAACATTAGCCATATTAACTGCTCATTTATGCTATTCTCAATTATTGCCACCCAAACCTCCATCCCTATTGAATGTCAAGCAGATACACAGTGGCCATAGTCTCACAGATCCATTATTTGCCAATTGGCCAGGACAATATGTAAATTTAATAGGCAACATAAATTCTTTACCGTCATGGCAATTATTTGATGTGATGGTTGGCAAATCCACCACACCTGGTTCTGCTATTCGGGCGCGATGGGAAAACCCTCCTGGATTTGGATCGCCAGATGCAAGATTCCAAATAGCCAAATGGGAATTATTGTCGATTACCGAACGTGTACCACTTCTTTATGAAGGTGGTAGTACCCAGCAATGGTATTTGGATGGAATGGAAGAACAAAAAAAATACCTATCTCTATTTGCAAACAATGCTTGGGAGACGGGCAATAATGGAAATGGTGCACCTACATTATTATGGACAACTTGGGTTAACATTGATGGCTCGGATGGGAATTTCAGACAAATGTTAGATACTCAAGGAGCCGAATGGGAACGGATGCAAGATTTCGCAAACTTAAATAGACCATCAGGTGCACCACATATATATATGATACCTGGGCATAAAATGATGGCGAGACTATATGACGATATTCAACTGGGAATTGTACCTGGAATAACTAATATCAATCAGCTTTTTAGCGACAATATACATACGAATGAACTAGGTTCTTATGCTGTTAGTTTGATTCATTATGCATGTATTTTCAATAAAAGTCCACTAGGCCTGACTAATAATCTTTTGCCCGATGCACCAGCCGGCACACCTACACCAACGACTGCGCTTGCGACTTATTTGCAAAATATGATATGGGAGATTGTCACTAACTATAATAGAACAGGTGTGACAAGTAATGTATTAAATAGTACAAGCAACACTCCAGATAATATTGATTTTATACTATATCCAAACCCTGCAAATGACTATTTATTATTAAAAGGGATAAATAAAGATAGCAAGCAAAAGGTGACCATATTTAACACGAATGGACAAATGTTGTATTCAGGTAATGAAAATAAAATAACTATAACACACTTACCTTCAGGGTCATATATCCTTAAAATCGGAGACACACATAAAATATTTCATAAACTTTAAATATTTCATGGGTTTCTTAGATATATTTTAGCGTCCTAATTCAGTTGATATTAATAATGATGGGAAAATGGATGTTGTCGTATCTTATGGGTAAATGTTGACCATTTGGCACAAGGACTTTATATCATCGAATTAATGGAAGGTGTAAATAAAAAGTAGCGAGATTTATAAAAATATAAAATTAGCATGGTAAAAATGGGATTCACCACTCAAACCCAATTGCTTCATTCATCATTTGATATCGAACATCAAGTACACTCGCATTGATAAACAGTGTGTCAGCAGTCTTTTTTTGGCCATAAGCTTCATGTATATGTCCGCATATGTGCGCTTTTGGATTGATGGTTTCTATTTTAGCTTTTAACTCTTCACATCCTACAGGGAGACCACTAATGGTATGATCCAATATACCGAAAGCAGGACCATGTGTGATGAGAATATCTGTACTTTCTGGTATCAAATCCCAATGCTTTTTTATCTCAGCCCCTCGCTGCCTATTAAATGCCCAATCATAAAACCATGGTGAAATAGGTGAGCCCCAAATGGAGATTCCTTCGATGTTTACCCCGCAATCATTAAGGTAAATTACATTTTCTGGTATAATTGATTTAATGATCGCTGCATCTTTCTGTTCAAAAAAGAAGTCATGATTTCCAGCAATAAAAATTTTGTATGTAAAGTCCAATCTCTCAAACCAATCCAAAAATGATCTGACCTCATCCTCCGTACCACGACTGCTCACGTCACCTGCATGTATGATGACATCGCCATCGGGTAACTCCAAGTTGTGATGTTGCCCGTGTGTATCTGAGATAGTGATAAATGTCATTTAATGATGGTTACGAGTAATCAATCCTACCCTTTTTTCTCTATCTCCTTCAGGCTTTCCATTCTGTTTCGCACAAGGAAATCGTCTATCGTCTCAAAGTGTTCAATCACTCTTTTGTCCTTAAATTCAAATACTTTTTCTGCTAGCCCTTGCAAGAAATCTCTATCGTGCGAGACCAAGATCAATGTACCATCAAAAGCGAGTAAAGCTTCCTTCAATACATCCTTAGATTTGATATCCAGGTGATTGGTAGGCTCATCGAGTATGAGCAGATTGACGGGTTCGAGGAGCAGTTTTACCATCGCTAATCTCGTTCTTTCTCCACCTGACAGTACACTTACTTTTTTGTCGATATCGTCTCCTGAGAACATAAAACAACCCAATATATTTTTCAATTGTGTCCTTACATCTCCTTCCGCTACTTCGTCCACTGTTTGAAATACAGTAAGTGACGTGTCAAGCATCGCAGCTTGATTCTGTGCGAAATAACCTACTTTGGCATTATGTCCGAGTTCGCATTTTCCATCAAAATCTATTTCACCCATGATGGCTTTGATCATCGTAGATTTACCTTCACCATTACGACCTACAAAAGATACTTTTTGCCCTCGTTCGATGGTCATATTGGCATCTTTGAATACGATGTGCTCACCGTAACTCTTGGACATATGCTGCACAGTCACAGGATAATCTCCTGATCTCAACGAAGGCGGAAATCTTAGTTTTAATGCAGAATTATCGATCTCATCTATCTCAATGATGGTCATTTTTTCGAGCATTCTTTCTACCGAGTTGACCTGATTTGCTTTAGAATATGTACCCCTGAATCGCTCAATAAATAATTCACTTTCAGCGATTACTTTTTGTTGCTCTTTGTATCCCCTTACTTGGGCAGCCCTACGCTCTTCACGCAGTTGGAGATAGTGCGAATAATTAGCTTTATAGTCATAAATCCTGCCCATCGTCACTTCGATCGTTCGATTTGTGATATTATCAATGAATGCCTTATCATGCGAAATCACCATGACTGCTTTTGCCTTATTGATAAGGAAGTTTTCTAGCCAGATGACAGACTGTATATCAATGTGGTTAGTAGGCTCATCGAGTAAGATTAGGTCTGGTTTTTTTAGTAATATTTTGGCGAGTTCGATACGCATTCTCCATCCACCACTGAATTCACTAGTAAGTCTTTGGAAATCTTCTCTCACAAATCCTAAGCCTAGCAGGGTTTTTTCTACTTCAGCGTCATAATTAACATCCTCAAGAGAGTAAAATTTTTCGCCAAGTTCTGATGATTCTTCTATGAGCTTCATGTAATCGTCTGACTCATAGTCTGTTCTTGTTTCTAGCTGACTATTGAGAAAAGCCATTCTGTCGCGCATCTCAAATATCTGTCCATATGCCTTGAGCGTCTCTTCAAATACGGAACAATTATCATCTGTCAATAAGTGCTGTGGCAAGTATGCGATAACAGCATCTTTTGGTGCCCGAATGTTTCCCCTTGTTGGTTTCAGTGCACCAGCTATGATCTTCATCATGGTAGACTTACCTGCGCCATTTTTTCCCATGAGTGCGATCTTATCATTTTCATTAATGACAAATGAAACATCACTGAACAAGGTACTTCCGCTAAACTCTACCGTCAATCCATCAACAGATATCATATTTTTTACTTTTTGAAGCCGCAAAAGTAAGAAAAAGATACAAATCTCCAAGATAAATTACAGTGACACCTATGCGAATTATAATCATAGAACACTTTTACTTGTCACAATCATCCTTTCGTCTAGTATCTACTATTCCAATAATCTTCCATGCTCCACCCAATCTGCAAAGTGTAAAAACGTTAACGCCGCAATGACTAAATATATCATTAACAAAAAATTCATACGGTGTCCAAGCAATAGCCAAGTCTCCATCTATCTTGGTATCATAGCCCAACAATCGTTCATCAATCTGTACGCCTTCTATTTTGATGCCTATTACGGAGATAAATTCTTGTAAAGTCTCTTGGATGATCTTTGTTTCTCCTGATTTCGTTTTCACAATACTTTTCAAATTAACTTCTGAAGCAAATACACTTTTCACCTTCGTGGAGTCAAAAGATTCCATGCCTTCAAATAATAAGTCGATCGTACTTTTTATAGCCATCGTATCCGTTTGTGCCTTCAAATCTCCTTGAAAGGCAAATAATATGCTGATTATGAATACATATTTAAAGTAAAACTTGATTTCATTCTTAAAAAAGGTCATATTCTTATATTTTATTATTTATTTTGCATCTTGAAAGGTAATAAGTGACTTTTCACCTTCAAATTTGCAACAAATTAGTACTTTTTTCATTTCGATAGTAATATCATTCTTCAAAAAATAATTTTTTAATATGTCTGAAAAGACACAAGTTACGCCATACGAAGACAAAGACGTGTCCAAAAAAGGTCAGGTCACTAATATGTTCGATAAAATCGCTCCATACTACGACAATCTGAATAGGGTCTTGTCGCTTGGAATAGATGTATTATGGCGAAAAAAAGCCAT
>JBBRJL010000273.1:0-4725 GCA_038219375.1 Chitinophagales bacterium
TCACACCGAAGATTTCCGAGCACATGTCTGGCTTGGTCTCGATGCCGCCGCGCGTCTGCCAGCCATCGGGGACGAGAAGGGTCATCGCGGCGCCCTTCGCGATGATGCCGGGATCTGTGATGGTGGCGCGTTTGAGGACGACTTTAGTTCTTTCCTTTGTGATTAGTTGTATAAACATCGGCCAAGGGCAGAAACTAAAAGTAATGAGCATAGAAGAGAATAGAACAATAGGCGGTAGTTGGGATTATTGTAAAATCGAAGTAATGCCAATTGGCGATGAAATAAGAAGTTTTACCTATTACAAAATCAGCGAATTAAAACGAGCGGTTGACAATAAAAACATCAATATACTGACAGATCAAATGGAAGAATCCAAATATTTGCCCATTACAGAAAATACAACGATACAACTTCTCAAGGCATCTAGAGCAGCTAGTACCATTAATATTGATGGGACTATGAGCCTCTACAAGCCAACAGAAGAGAATGGCGGGCTAGTTAAAATATCAGGTTTCAAAAATAAACCGGAAGTGAACTTAGCACCAAAAAACGCGGCATACACTGTACATTTTTACGACAAGGCAACACTCCAAAAAATGGGTAATTCAGATATGAATCAACAATATGAAGACATTGAAAAATTACCCGAAAAAGATAGAAACTTCGCTTTAGAAGTAAATTCATTAGTCAACGGCTTGCCCTATTACACGGAAGATCAACTTGAAAACATTCTCTTTTTTGCCATCGGAGGAGATAACACACAAATCTTGGGCTTAGAGTTTGAAGACGAAAAAGGGGAAAGAATAAAACCAGTCTCATCTGCGACTACAAATGTATCGTATACTTTATATTTCGAATTCAAACCCGATCCAAAAATGAAACTAATTCTTAATGTAGAAAGCCCGAAAGCGATTAAAAAAATACCCTTTTCTTTATTAGGTGTAGACTTGCCTTAAGGACACCAGTGCTCTGCCAAGATAATTAGTTAGATTATAATGGCAGTTATTTTTTCAAAGCTCAAGGCGAAAATCGCAGGCATAGCAGTAGCTACGGCGAGTATTTTTAACGCAGAGACTTGGAAAAAGAACAACATTTCATTAAGTTCTTTATCTTGACAGAGCACTAAAATAGTAACATCAATCGAGTCTTATCTATTTCAAAACAACAGATCTAAATATATCAGTTAAAGTCTTTGGGTCTACTTTACTTTTGGTAGTCAGCGACAATTTATTCCCATTTTTGTCATTACTATTTTCACGCAGATACAGACCTGAAGGCAGCGTATCTACTTTTGATATAAAAATCTTCCTAATTAAACCACTCGTAGTATCAATCGAAATTTGATAGGATGACGCGTTTGTTTCTACACCTAGTGAAGGGAAAGGATAAAGATAAGACCTTCCTCTGAACTTTATCTTTGCAACTTTATTACACCCGATGCATTCAAAAATCACTTTATCTTCTTTCGACTTATCAGCTACATATACTAAAGTGACAGAATCACGAAACAATCGATTCAACTTGGCTTCTATGTGGATTATCTCAAAAAACTTTGCATAATAATTTGCATTAAATGCAAGAATAAAACTCTCTTCTTCCGTCACTGGCCCGCTAAAAGAATACTTACCATAATCATAATCGAATACAATTTCTCCACATTTTGCTGTTCCAACTTTGGAATCCATGCCATCACTTACACTAAAGATACAATCTGCCCCTATCTGGAATAGTTCATTCCCACTAACCCTTTTATCGGTTTTTACTCCTTTGTTTGAAGTACATGACAAAGAAATAAGCAGTATAATAATAACTAAATAAATGTACTTTATCATAACGATTAAAAATGAAACGTAAAAGTAGACATTTAATTTGAGAATGATCATATAGTTGAGCATGTGTCGCTATTGATTTGGAAACGTTATTTTATTGTGTGGCCCCAACAGGATTGGGTAAATCCACCATTATTAATAATTAAAATTATAAATACGTAAACCCCAATTTTAAATCATTACCTTACACCCAACAATAAGTAAATGAAAGAAAAATTTGATTTTCTAATAGATGACTACATACTGAATAAAGTGGGTATTGATGCTAATTTCCTAAGTGCAGCTTTGACAGAAGGGCTGAGTAAAAACATTACACAACTGATGGAACTCAATATGATGACGCCCGCACATATCGGCAATAATAACTCCCAAAGGAAAGCTACAAATATAAGAAGTGATATGATTTATTGGATGGATAAGTCTCATGATAATATATTCGAACTAGAGTTTTTGGCCTTGATGGAAGATTTGATAACGTATTTGAATAAAACTTGTTATGCGGGTATCAACGCATACGAATTTCATTACGCATTGTATGAGGAAGGTGCAGCATATGGAAAACACAAAGACCGATTTAAAAATGATAGTGACAGACAGTTTTCTGTTGTAAATTACCTTAACCCAGTATGGGATATTGCTGATGGGGGATTGCTTTTACTTTACAAAGAAGACGGTGTGCAATCCGTATTGCCTATCGCCCAAACTACTGTGTTTTTTAAATGTGACGAGATGGAACACGAAGTGACTCTTTCCAAAAAAACCAGAATGAGCATCACTGGTTGGCTGAAAAGGATCTAACAAATTTAAGAAATTACAAATAATTCAAGTGCCCAGATATTTATTTATTTGACCGGTTATACATATATATTGACTTTTAACCTGTTAGGTATAGTAAAAGCTAGCTATAAAATGTTAATTGGGTAGTCGACGTCTAAAAATAAACATGGTCATTTTGGTAGCTCAAGCTTTTAAAATTCAATATTTCTGAATGTTTCATACCATTATTAGGATTTGTTTCGTTTATTTGTGACAAGATTAAATATCAATACTAAAATATCGATACTTTTATCCATATTTTGCGATAGGATTTTTTTTTAGAATATCAGCTTACAATGAGGTTTAGTTTTTTGCTTATATTATTATTTTCTACCCATGCGTACAATCAGCAGGTGATAAGTCCTATTGACCTTATGCGTAAAAAGATACTCATAAATGCAGAAAAATACATTGGTCAAAGATATAGATCAAAAGTAGATAAACAAGTATTCGATTGTTCTGGTTATGTTAAATACCTTATGGCTGGTATTAATAAAAACGTGACTCGAAGTTCCGTCTCTCAGATACATGATGGCAAAAGGGTGAAAGACATTAGACATGCGAAACCAGGTGACATACTAGTCTTCAAGGGACGTAACCCAAGAAATAATAGACCTGGACACGTAGGCTTAGTGCATCATTGGGGAAATGATACCTTATATTTTATACATTCATCTGTGTCGAAAGGTATTTGCATCGACCATATGTACGACCCGTATTACAGTAAGAGATTTATTCAAGTCAGAAATGTGATTGGCGAATAAGGACTATATTTTGATGCATCATAAAATTAAAAAAGTGAACTGGATCCAATAACTACAATTTTACTTTTGCTTCATTCCATAAGGCATCCATCTCTTCGAGAGACATTTCCACAAGAGACTTAGGAGCGTTTTTTTCTATGTATTCAAATCTCGATTTAAATTTCAGATTAACTTTCTCTAATGCTGTCTCTGGATTTATACCGGCAAAACGGGCATAATTGATAAGTGAAAACAGGATATCACCAAATTCGTCTTCTTTTCTAGACAAATTTTCCGTTTTTGCTACTTCCTTAAACTCATTGATTTCTTCTTCCACCTTCGACCATACATCATCTATATGTGACCATTCAAAACCGACTTGAGCAGTTTTTTCTTGCATTCTATAAGCTTTCACCATAGCAGGCAAGCCGGACGGCACTCCAGAAAGAACAGATTTCTTACCTTCACTCAGCTTTATTTGTTCCCAATTACGCTTTACATCTTCTTCGTTTTCCACTTTTACGTCACCATAAATGTGTGGGTGCCTTTTGATAAGTTTGTCGCAGACTGCATGAAGTGAATCAGCCATGGTGAAATCTTGTTTTTCTTCGGCTATCTTTGCATAAAAAACCAAATGAAGCATGAGATCACCAAGTTCTTCTTTGACATCATTCATATTGTTTTGAATGATTGCGTCAGACAATTCGTAGGTCTCCTCGATGGTAAGGATGCGTAAGGTATCCATAGTTTGCTTCATGTCCCAAGGACATTTAGCGCGTAAGTCATCCATAATATCAAGTAATCTTGAAAATGCATCGAGTTTGGATTGTTTGTTTTCGGTCATAATACTTTAGATTATTGATAAATGAAAATGGTTGATAAAAAGCATTAAGATATAATCTTGTAATAATCAAGCTTATTTTGTACACAACTATATCAAAAATGAATTGCAAAGATAATAGAAAGTTGAAGGTAAAATCAATCATCATTGATAATAAAAAATTGTTAACTCTTCTGGATTTAAAACAATAATAAAATTACCTTTGTTACAATAATATACAATCCAATACAAATGCAAGAATTTTTTTATATACTTTTGATCATTTTCGGAATCTTTGGTATCTCATTTCTGCTGATCAACTTAAGACAACTAGTGACTGGACAAGAATTTAGAGGTTCGTGTGCAAGCAACAACCCAATGCTAAAAAATCAGATGGGAGAATGTTCTGTATGTGGTAAAAAACCTGAGGAAGACTGCAAGATGCCTGAAGCACATGCCTGATATGTATAGAAGATTATCTTTTTGCAATTCCAGCTTGGAAAAATGTAAAAAGTGC
>JBBRJL010000274.1:0-4706 GCA_038219375.1 Chitinophagales bacterium
AATCAAGAGTAGATATGATGCTTTACGTGAATAAGTTACCTTGAAAATTTTATAAATCGATAATAAAAATCGGTCATTTAAAAATACTCTCCATTTACTTTAAGTGATTTATTATAAAGTTGATATTCAATAATTAAAAGATATTCTTAAAATGAAATTTAAAATTATTTGTTTAATTTTCACAATTGTGTTTAATGTCTTTTATACACAAAATAATGAGTTTTTAGGTAAGGATAAAAAAAAGGAAAAATCACATTTTATATATACCAAACCTATAATTACTGGCATCAATTGTTTTGATGGAAATATAGATTCACTAGTTTTTGATTCTTTAGTTTGTGGTTTAAATTTCCAGACAGGCCCTCACTATGAGAGCACCAAACGTGATATTATAAATTGGAGAAAAAAGGTTAAAGATACATTCCTAGCCATTAAATCCTTACAAGAAAAAGATTTATACCTTGATTCTATATGTGTAGTATTTACTTCAAAATTATTAAATGAAATAATTCCTTACTGGTATGGGACTGAATGGGACTTTGATGGTCATACTTCCACTCCGAAAAATGGTAAAATTGCTTGTGGATACTTCGTATCGACAACACTATATCACATGGGGTTGAAATTAAATAGATATAAACTGGCACAACAAGACCCTCTGCATGAAGCTAAATCTATAGCAATGGCTGACCAAAATCTTACAACATATCATGTAGATGATCAGAACACTATGTTAGAAATGTTAAAAGAAATCTCGGATGGCTTGTATTTTGTTGGTCTGGATTATCATGTAGGATATCTCTACAAAAAGGATAACGTAAACTATTTTATACATTCTAATTTCATTGAAGATAAAGTTATGATAGAACTTGCAGAAAGTTCATTGGCTTTTAATAGTGAAATGTATTATCTCTCTAGAATTTCTAAAAATAGAGAGCTAATGGTGAAATGGATTAATAATTTGACAATAAACATTGAAAGCAATAACTAATCGTTTTTTGTTATTTAGACTAACCCTAAAATAGTATCAGAAATTATACCCGTAAAGGACAATGCAAGTGTTATAAAAAAATATTTCCATCTATAATGCAAAAGGCGAACTGGTATTAAGATATTTAAATACCAATCAAAAACAAATCAATATTTCTATACTTCCTCTTGGACAGTATTTTTTAGTAGCAAAAATTGGTAAAAACATAATGGGATGTCAGTTCATTAAAATTTGAAATACGACTTTATTTAAAGTCTATATAACAAAAGTTATAGTACTAAAGAACTATTGTGGGAGAAAGATAGGATGTATAGCTTTGCAGAAAATAATATTTTATGAAAACCTTGTATTTAACCACCCTACTAATGCTCCTAAGCGTCTCAGTAACTTTATCTCAGACAGTAAACCCCGAGATTTTATGGGCAACCTATTTTGGTAGTCCTGGAAATGATTTTACAGGATGTGTTGCTACAGACAATGATGAGAATATTTATATGTCATCTACCGTCAAGAGTGGTGCTCCTACCACAGAAGGAGTGCACCAAAGAGCATATGGGGGAGGTTTATCTGACGTAATGTTAACTAAGTTTGATAAAAATGGAAACTTGATTTGGTCCACCTACTTTGGTGGGTCAGGAAACGATGCTAATTATTTTCCTATGTCTCTCATGTCGGATGGTGCAATTGTAATTACAGGTAACACGACAAGTACTAATAAAATTGCTACCACTGATGCTCATCATTCAAGTTTTGGCGGTGGTAGCTCTGATGCTTTTATTGCCGTTTTTGAGAACAATGGTACACTAAGATGGGCTACTTATTTTGGTGGAAGTGGTACTGATAGTGACCCAGCAGTTACAATAGATCAATCCGACAATATTTACTTGGTAGGATATACAGGTTCTCTATCAGAAATAGCGACTGATAGTGCTTTCCAATCCACGAAAAAAGAAAGTGAAGATGCCTTCTTAGCAAAATTTGATAAAACGGGTAAATTAATATGGTCCACTTACTACGGAGGTCAGGGATATGACGCTTTTTATGGGGTCACTACTGATCAAGACTATAATGTGTATGTTGGTGGGGAATCAAACAGTTCCCAATTAGCTACCACAGGATCTTTCAAATCTAATTATGGTGGAAATGGGGATGGATTTTTGGCTAAGTTTGATAAAGATGGTAAACGAATTTGGGCCACATACTTTGGTTCTGGAGGCACAGATGGCATTTATTATATAGCCAGTGATCAAAAAAACAATATTTATTGTATTGGCCAAACAACGAGTACTGAAGGTATTGCAAGTACTGGAGCCTACGCAACCACGCATTCAGGAAAACAAGATGTATTTATAGCAAAATTTAATGCAAAAGGGGACAGATTGTGGTCAACATACATAGGAGGAGATGAGTGGGATACAGTATTTGGTTGCGATTTTGACGATGATGATAATGTATATCTTGCCATCATGACAAAAAGCCAGAATTTTCCGCTCACGGCAGATGTACCGATGCCTTATTTTGGAGGAGGACCTTGGGATGCGGCGTTTGTTAAGTTCAGCTCAGCTGGTGAATTAAAGTGGTCCACCTATTTTGGAGGTGATGGCAATGACAGAGCCATTAGCCTTGCATTAGACAAAAGTCAAAATATAGTAGCCTCTATCAATGCAGATAGCAAAGGTCTAGCTACTCCAGGTGCTTATGATGAGATAGCCAATGGCAATGAAAGTCTTCTCATAAAATTCAGAGATGCCACCATAGTAGATATTAAGGAAATAGCGTTAATGGCTGAACTACAAATCTTCCCCAACCCGGCTTCAACTTATTTTGAAATACCTAATAATCGTGACGAGATTAGGAATATTAGTATCTATAATGCGTCTAGAGAGATGGTGAGAAGTCATATATACACAAAGAAAGAAAACTTTGATATCTCTGATTTAGTAGCTGGATTATATTATGTGGTTATTAATACAAAAGGTATTAGCGCCGCCACTAAACTTATTAAAATCCACTAAAATTTATTTAAAGGAATAATTCATTAAATCTTTATCAAAATATTTATACAGCAAATTGTCAGCGATCAAGGGGAGATACTTTATTGTGGAAGTTCAAGCAATTATACTTGGATTTACTTTAAAAGCGGTAAAAGGTTTTTGGTTGCTAAGACCCTAAAATTTGTTGAATTCCATCTATCTAGTCTAGACTTTACACGCATCCACGCTAAGTATCTAGTCAATAAGCATCATCTGAAAGAAATAGATAGAAAGCATTCAGTAATGGTTTTTTTAAATGGATTGATGATGAGTATTTCAAGAAGAAAAAGAAATAATGTGGAGAATGGTTTTAAAAATTGATATTTTTAAATGTATGATAATGAAAAATAGGATATTATTACTAACAATAGTGTTGAGTTTACTTTCTTTTAAGAAAATAATTTTTGCTCAGCCATCTAATGACAATTGTTCCACAGCCCAACTAATCATAGCTAATGTTGATTGTAACTCAACGATCGGAACCACTACCGACGCTACCGATAGCGGTATGAATGATGCTTGTGGTGGTGTGGGAGATGATGATGTATGGTACAAATTTGTAGTAACTCATTCGTCACATTATGTTTTTATGGACCCTACAACAGAAGCAGATCCGGTCATGGTAATTTATAAAGGAACTTGTGCAAATTTAGACTCATTGACATGTGTGAATGATTATGGTTTATATGGTTCTGAGTATGTATCGATTCAAGGCTTGACGATAGGAGATATGATTTTTATTCGGATATTTGACGCGGCTACTACTGCTGTAGATATGGATTTTAATCTTTGTGTTTACAATCCTCCTGCCAATGATTTATGTTCAGGAGCAATCGATATTATTCCAGTAGTTAGTCAGTATGAATGCCTAAGCGTCAATACTCAAGATGCAACAGATCAAAATATTCCTACAGGTGATTGCGGAGATTTGATCGCTTATGATATTTGGTATAAATTTGAAGCTATCAGCCAAAGACACATCATATCAATGTCCACTCAGAGTGATGCTTATAACGATGGTCAATGCATAGTTGAAATCTGGGATGGGTGTTCAGGATCCGAATTGTATTGTATGGCTGTTGAATATGACGGAGGTTCCAATCAGATGGATTTGAATAATCTTATAATTAGTCAAACATACTACATCAGAATCTATGGCTCAGAATCTCCAAATGCATCTTATGGAACAATTTGCGTCGCGACTCCTTTGCCTGAAAGTGAAGATGATTGCTTGACAGCAGAAATTCTTGAGGTAAACGGACTGTATTGTTCTTCATCAAGTTATGACAACAGCTTAGGTGGAGCCACAGAAACTAACGTACCTGTCGACACTTGTATTGTAGGCCCATACCTAGATCTTTGGTATAAATTTGAAGTGATAAATGTAACGGCCATTGTAAAAGCCACTATAAATTCTAGTGGCAATTTAGCCATAGCTGCATTTATTGGTAGTTCCTGTAGCAATCTGACCCATATACAATGTGTCAACAATACAGGAAATGGAGAAAATGAACATCTATATCTAACCGGTCTTACTTTAGGCGATACTATTTACATCAGAGTATATGATGCAGATATTTCAAATACGCCCATAAATTTTAATATTTGTGTTTATACACCACCTAGCAATGATTTGTGTAACAATGCCATCGAAATTGTTACCACCAATGGTGCGAATTGTT